>JAHWKK010000011.1 GCA_019347945.1 Acidobacteriota bacterium
GGCGGCCACGCGAGGGACCCCGCTGGTTGGCCCAGCCACACCACGCTAAGCCCTGCATGTGGGTCGAAGTCCAACAATTTCGTGGTCGTTTCATTAGGAGCAATTGACCGACGCAACGCGCCGCTAAAGCGGAAATGAACTTGAAAGCCGGCGCTTCGCTGGGCCTGAATGTACTCATTCTGGAGGTCCCTCGCTTGCCCGCCCGCAGGTACGCCGAATCGAGCCAATTCGCAAGCTCGCCGCCCGCTCGGGACGACGGGGCGGGGTGAATGCAGGGCTGAGAGTCCGAAGAGGTTACCTTCGCGGCGTCTCTTCTTTCACTCTTCACTCTTCACTCTTCGTCCCCCTCAGCGTCTCCGGACCGCGCGTCGTCTCGTCGACGGCGCATCGAACCGGTAGACGGCGCCGCCGCCGAGATCCGCGACGTAAATCTCTCCGTCGCGATCCTCGCCGAAAGTGGAAATTCTGAACACGGTGTCGAACAGCACCTCGGTCGTCCATTCGCCTCCGACGCGCTGCGCAGTCCAGATCTTCCCGCTGCAGAAGTCGCCGTAAACGAACCGCCCGAAGAGCTCGCTGACGCGCCCTCCTCGATAGACGTAGCCCGCGGTAACGGCGCACCCGTCGCTCCTTCCGTACGCGAGGATCGGATCGACGAGGTCCGCACTCGAACATCCGGAGGAGGGGGAGAAGCAGGCAAAGCCTTCCTTACGGTTCCAGCCGTAATTCAACCCACCCGGAGAGCCGACCGGCTCGAAGTCGATCTCCTCGAAACGGTTCTGGCCGACGTCGCCCGCGTAGAAATCACCCGTCAGCCGGTCGAACGAGAACCGCCATGGGTTCCTCAGTCCGAAGGCCCAGATCTCCGCTCGCGCCGCCGTACCGACGAACGGATTGTCGGGGGGAATCGAGTAGCGGCCGTAGCTGCCGTCCGGAGTCGTCGAGATGCGGAGAATCTTTCCGAGAAGCGTGTCGAGTCGCTGGCCGTTGCCCATCGGATCGCCCCCGTCTCCGCCATCGCCCGTCGCAATCCAGAGATGCCCGTCCGGCCCGAACGCGATCTGGCCGCCGTTATGATTCGAGAAGGGCTGGGAAATCGTCAGCAGGATCGACTCCGTCGAGGGTGCAGCGGTCCCCGAGCCGGAATCGAAGTCAAAACGCGAGATACGAGTATTTCCCGCCGACGATTCGGTGTAATTGACGTAGATGTGCGCTGGCGGGTTTTCCGCCGGGTCGATCGCGACACCGAGCAGTCCTCTTTCCCCACAGCAGCGCACGCGGCTCCGGATGTCGAGAATGACCGAGCGCGATCCATCGGGTCGCAGCGCGACGATCCTCCCGGGTTGCTCGGCGACGAAAAGCCGCGCGTCGTGAGGAGTCGATGCAATCGCGACCGGCTGGTCGAGACCCGAGGCGATCTGGCTGAGCACCACCCCGGCTTTTGCAACGGGACCGAGGAAAGCCACAGCGAGCACGACCGTGCAGATTCGTGGCATGTATTCTCCAATCCGGAAGCCCATCCGGTTAATCCCGGCCGTGCGGCCCGGTTGCCGGTGGTCGGTCGCCTGGGAAGAGTGAAGAGTGAAGAGTGAAGAGTGAAAGAAGAGGCGCCGCGAAGGTTACCTCTTCAGACTCTCATTCTTCCTTCACGACCTGCCCCCCGGATCCTTCGCAGTCCTTCGGCGGCTCCTAATGAAACGACCATGAAATTGTTGGACTTCGACCCTTTACAGCGCTTCGCTTGGTCTGATGTCCCAACCTTCGAGGTCCTTCGCCTGCCCGCCCGACCGCCCGCTCAGGATGACGTTGGTTTGAGTACCCGAGTTCGGTTGTTTATGCACTCACGGGTGTCATTTCCGTTTCACGGCGCAAGGCGCCGGTCACTGCTCAGGATGAGGAGTGCTTTGGGTTCCGCGAGAGCAACCAACAATCCCTGATCCCTGATCCCTAATCCCTAATCCCTGATCCCTGCTCCCTGATCCCCGACCACAAGAACAATCTTGCCGGAGCTGGCGCGGGACTCGATCCGGTCGTGCGCGCGGGCGGCCTGGTCGAGCGGATAGCGCGAATCGATTCGAACGTCGAGCGCGCCTCCGGCGACCATACCGAGCACCTCCCCCGCCCGGTGGCGCAACTGCTCCGTCGTCTCGACATAGTGACCGAGCGACGGCCGCGTCAGGTAAAAGGATCCGCGAGAGAGATTGGTCAGCTCGAATGCGGGGACCGGACCGCTCGACTGGCCGAACGAGACGAGCATTCCCCTCGTTGCAAGGCAGGCGAGACTGTCCGAGAAGGTCGTCCTGCCGACCGAGTCGTAAACGACCTCCACCCCCTTGTTCTCCGAGAGTTTTCCGATCTCGTCTGCGAAATCCGTTTCGGTATAGAGGATGACCTGGTCGGCGCCCGCCTCCCGGACGAGCTCCGCCTTTTCCTCGCTGCTCGTCGTTGCGAACACGGTCACACCAAGACGCTCGAGCATCTGAACGAGCAGCAGTCCCACCCCTCCGGCACCCGCATGAACGAGAGCCCGGTCACCGTGGCGCAGATGGATCGTGTCGTGAGCGAGGTAATGCGCCGTCATCCCCTGGAGCATGCAGGCTGCGGCGAGCTCGAATGAAATGTTCTCGCCGAACGGGACGAGCCGGCCGGCCGGAATCACGGCGTATTCGGCATACGAGCCGGTGAAGGGTGCCCAGGCGACACGCGCCCCCGGTTCGAGATCGCGAACGCCCTCCCCGACCGAATGAACGACACCGGCTCCCTCCTGCCCCGGCGTGAACGGAAGCTCTCTCGGATAGAGCCCGGTACGATGGTAGACGTCGATGAAGTTCACACCCGCCGCCATCACTTCGACGACGACCTCTCCTTCACCCGGCTCCGGAATCTCAGTTTCAATCAACTCCAGCACATCGCTTCCGCCGGTTCTGCTCACCGAGACCGTTCTCATGGGGACCCCTTCCTCTGCCGACCTCTCATCTTCACCCCACCATATAATGACCTCGCATGGAGGATCTCGCCGAAAAGCATTGCATCCCCTGCCGCGGTGGCGTTCCCGTCCTGACGGCAGAGGAGATCGCACCCCTCCTGGAACAGCTCGAAGCGGGCTGGACCGTCATCGACGATCATCACCTCGAAAAGGAGTGGGTGTTCAGCGACTTTGCAACCGCGCTCGCGTTCACCAACCGGGCGGGAGCCATCGCCGAGGAGGAAGGCCATCATCCCGACATCGAGCTCGGATGGGGCCGGGTCAAGGTCACGATCTGGACTCACAAGATCGACGGACTGACCGAAAGCGATTTCATCCTCGCGGCAAAGATCGACAAACAAGCCGGGTCGGCGGACTAGTCGGACTTGTCGGACGGGTCGGACGGGTCGGATGGGCCGGATGGGCCGGCCGGGGTTGATCCAAGCTGCCGCCGGTCGGGAGTACCTCGCGGAACGGTGCGGCGATCCTTCCTCCGTTTCACCCACTGCCGGACGCGGTTCGCCGCCGACTTGCCGATTGCAAAAAGCAGAAGTCTCGCCGGAAGCCACGCCAGACCGATCGCGACAACCACCGCGAGGCAGGCGACGAAGACGATTCCAATCTGAGACATCCGTTTTCTCTCCTTGTGACGTTCCGGCAGTCACTCCCTCTGGATTCCATATTGATCGATCTTCTTGTAGAGATTCGAACGAGGTGTTCCGATCGCCTCCGCCGTTTTGGAGACGTTCCAGCCGTGCTCACGCAGCTTCGCGAGAATGAAGCTCTTCTCCGCCTGATCCTTGAAGTCCTGCAGCGTATTGATCTGCAACGCCCCGGTGATGATTTCCGCCGGCAGCTGGAACATCTCGCCCGGAAGGTCACTCGCATCGATCTCGTCTCCGGGTGACATGATGACGAGCCGCTCGACGACGTTTCGCAGCTCGCGGACGTTTCCGCGCCACGGCGCCTCCCGGAGCGCTTTCTTCGCCGCCGTCGTGAACGTCTTGGCCTTGTGAGCGTACCGCGCCGCGAATAGCGCCGCGAAGTGATCGGCGAGCAGAGGAATGTCGTCCCGTCGCTCCCGCAGCGAGGGGGTTCGGATCGGGATCACATTCAGCCGGTAGAACAAGTCATCCCGGAAACGCCCCTCCTCGATGGCTTGCCGCAAGTCCTTGTTCGTTGCGGCAATCACCCGGACATCGACATTCACCACCGAAGCGGCGCCGACCGGCTCGACTTCACCCTCCTGCAGAACGCGGAGCACCTTCGCCTGCGTCCTTCCCGACATATCGCCGACCTCGTCGAGAAAAATCGTCCCGCCATCCGCAGCCACGAACTTTCCCGTCTGTTTCCGGGTAGCCCCCGTGAACGAGCCCTTTTCGTGTCCGAACAGCTCCGATTCAATCAGTTCTTCGGGAATCGCGGCGCAGTTGACCTGGACGAATGGCTTCGAACGCCGCTCGGAAAGCTCGTGAATCTCTCGCGCGACCAGTTCCTTGCCCGTTCCGCTCTCCCCTTCGATCAGGACGGTCGCCGAGGTCGGCGCGGCTTTGCGGATCTGCTCGCGGAGCGTGTGAATCTCGGCCGATTCCCCGACGATCACCTGCTCCCGCTCCTGCTGGCGCTTCAGCTCGCGGTTCTCTCCACGAAGTGAGCTCTGTTCGGTCGCATTGCGAACCGCGACCAGCAGCCGGTCACGATTCAGCGGCTTCTCGAGAAAGTCCCACGCACCCTTTCGCGTCGCTTCCACCGCCGTCTGAATGTCCCCGTGGCCCGAGATCATGACGACGGGCACGCCGATCTTTCGCTCCGAGAGGTTGTCGAGCACTTCCATTCCGTCGAGTACCGGCATCTTCACGTCGAGCAGCACCACATCGAAAGGCTCGGCGGCGAGGCGCTCGATCCCGTCGCTTCCGGAGCGGGACTCGTGAACCTGGTAGCCCTCATACTCGAGAATCATCCGGATCGCATCACGAACCGAGCTCTCGTCATCGATGATCAGTACACGCCTCGGCATCCCTTTCGACCTCGCTTGCGGAATCCACGCCGCATTCTCTCAGAGTTTTTGCGCATCGGCCGTCGGTAAGGTCTGACACGTCCGACGGGTCTGACAGGTCCGACACGCCCGACAGGTCCCGCGAGAACCGTCCTCGAGGACTGATCCGCCAAAGAGGGCCGACGGTTCGGCCACGCAGGTTCAGCGAAGTTTCGAAAGTCTCGTGAGACCGATCTGCACGACGAGATCCGAACTGTTCTCGAAGCTTTTGACGTTTTCTCCAACCGCGATGTGAATCGCGGTCCGATCGGTGATCATGTGGCGCAGCGCCACAGTCACCTGCCATATCGCGTCAGAGAGCTCCTCGAAGCCGAGATCGCGCAGAGGGGACTCCCATGTGCCGGCCTGCAGCAGAAACGCCGTGGAGCCCGTGGCTTTCCATCCGACGGCCACGGAACCCGAGGAGACGAACTGCGCCGGTGTCCCGAGGGTCTCGTGCTTCCCGAGCCGGGTCATGAAAGCGGAGGCGTGTGCGGTCAGGCGCCGGCCCGCGTGGCTCGCCATCAGACCGAACGACGCGTCCGCGCTCCCCGACCCTCTCAGAGTCGAAGCATCGCCAGTGGGGAGCTCCAGCGACGTGACGACGCCCCATCGCACGGTCTCGCTCCCGCGGTACGGACGCGACCAGGCACCATGAAGCGCGATGTCGCCGATCTCACTCCCCACCATCCCGTTCGTCGCATCGAACGTCCGGCCGGGAACGCGCACGAAGTAATCATCCTGGCGTGCAAAGGTCCTCTCATCGTCCCTCAGCCCGAATGCCTCGTGGAATCCCTCGATGATCTCATCCGCCCACCCTCCGTGATAACTCATGACCGGCAGGTCGATCGCGAACTGGTAGCCGTCGCCGAAGGAGCGAACGGCGCGGAAGGTCGTGGTCTGGACTTCACCGTCGACCACGAAAAGGGGCCCCTTGAATTGATCGGCCGCATGCCGGATCGAAACCGACTCATCGTCGAGCTCGCGGAGACTGTCCGCAAAGAGTCGCGACTTCGCAAACGAATTCGCCGACGTCGTCGTCAGCCCGAGCTTCCATTGTGAGTCCTGAACCGCCGAGCTCCAGCCACCAGGCTGAAGAAAACCCTGCGTCAGCAGAAACCCGTCCCGAACCGGCAGCGGATCGAGCAGCTCGGAGGCACCGGCGTCCCCACCGGTCAACGCCCCTGCGAGAAGCAAAGCGGAAACGATTCTCAGAATGCGCCCGAGCGAAAAACGATGACTCATGATGCGATTGCCTCCTTTACATCCCGAACGAAATCCGCGAGCGTCCTCGATCGGAGATAACCCGCAAACGCCTCTTCCGCATCGGCGGTATACGTCGCGAGAATTCTGCAGACCGAGCTGCCGACCGGACAGTCCGGATTCGTATCTTCGTGAACGCGCATGACGGTCCGCTCCTCGACGGCGTGATAAATGTCGAGCAGCGAGATTTTCTCCGGAGAACGGAGCAGCATCGCTCCCCCTCGCCGGCCGGCCTGCACCGTCACCAGACCCGATGCCGAGAGCAAACCCATCAGTCTTCGGATCACCACCGGATTCGTATTCACGCTCGAAGCGACGAGATCCGAGCTCACCGGCTGTCCGGCTCGCAACGCGAGAAGCGCCAGGGCGTGGAGGGCGACTGCGAATCGACTGTTCATAGGGTCGAGGATGATCCACGGGGGTTGTCCGCGGATGCTTCTCGGAAATGGAACAAACTACATTACACTTAATTCCTTTGCCCTTCTTTACGTACGAATCGGCGTTTCACAGGTTTGAGCTGAGGTGATAGGGAGAAGGGCGCGCGGCGGGAGCGACGCGTCAGGGCCGCGCAAACGCGGCTGAAGGTTCGAGGTTTCGGTTTGAGCAACAGCCCGTTCAGACCCGGCCTAGGCCCGTCCTTCGGCGGCTCCTTATGAACCGGCAGTACGATCAGCGCTCCGCTTGGTCTGAGAATGCGGGCAGGCTCGCAAACTGGGAACCGTTCACTGGCAACCGGCAACCGGCGACCGAAAAAAGATAGACTCGACCCCCATGTCAGCCGTCACACATGCTTCTCCCCCCGACAAAGCCCCGATTCTCTCCAGTCTCGGTCCCGAGCCGTGGAAGGTTCCATGGTGGAAACCGGCGAAGGGGGACCGCCTCACCTTCCTCTATCTCGTCGGGATTCACCTACTCGCCCTGGTCGGGCTGATCCTCTTTCCCACCCCCGGCTGGAAGATCGCGCTGGTCACGGTGGGCGTCGCGTGGCTCGGCGGCTTTGGAGTCACGATCGGATACCACCGCTGTCTCGCCCATACGGCGCTTCGGCTCCATCCGGTGGTCCGCCACAGCCTGATCTTCTTCGCGATGTTCGGAGGCTCCGGCTCCCCCGATTCGTGGACAGCCAACCATCGACAGCATCATTCGAAAGTCGAGACTCCGGAAGACATCTCGAGCCCGTGGGTCGGCGGGTTCTGGTGGTCGCATCTCCGGTGGCTCTGGCAGGCGGGAGAGGTTCCACTCGACCGATGGTGTCCCGATCTCGACCAGCCGCAGTACCGGATATGGAACCGGCTTCAGATTCCGATTCTCGCGGTCTCACTTTTCGGGGGACTTCTCTTCGGTGCGGCGGCCTTCTTCTGGTTCGGCCCGATGCGGCTCGTCGTGTCGCTCCACGCGCAATGCTTCGTCAACAGCATCGCGCACATGAGAGAGGACCGGCTGGAAGGAGAAGATTCCTCACAGAACATCACATGGCTCGGTTTTCTTCACTTCTTCCAGGGGGAGAACTGGCACGCGAATCATCATGCGAAGCCGTCGGTCGCCCGCTTCGGGTGGACTCCGTGGCAGCTCGACTTCGGGTGGTACGCCATCGTTCTGCTCGAAAAGCTCGGACTGGCAACGAGGGTCAAACGTCCCGATCTTCAACGGTTGGAGGTTGGAGGTTGGAGGTTGGAGGTTGGAGGTTGGAGGTCAGTGTCGGTTCGTCATCCTGAGCCGCCGAAGGACGGCGAAGGATCTGGGGAGTGGATGAAAGGGTGACTTACGACCCCCGCCCAGATTCTTCGCCCGTGCTCCGCCGGGCTCAGAATGACGAGTGCTTTGCTCTTCAAACTGAATCCTGAATCCTGCCCCCTGAATCCTGTCTCCTCCAACCTCAAACCTCCGATCTTCACACGGTCTCAGAATTGCAATTAAGTACAGATAACATCAGTTGTTGCAACGTACAATCTATGGATCAGCCAGCTCGTGGACCGTTCTCGTGAGTCGTGCCGGTTGAAGAGAGGGCATAACTGGAGCGAAATGAACACGACAATCGACAACACCCCGCGAAAACGACCCGGAACGATCGACTATCCCGTCATGTCGTTCCTCATGCTGACCCCGATCGTCGGCATCATCGGAACGGCACTCTACACCTGGCACGTCGGCTTCGAGCCGTGGATGCTGATTCTCGCGCTCGGGATGTACCTCGCGGTCGGCCTGTCGATCTGCGCGGGCTACCATCGGTTCTTCTCGCACAAGAGCTACGAGGCTTCCCGGCCAGTCCAGATCTTCTACGCGATCTTCGGAGCAATGGCGGCACAGAACTCGATCCTCACCTGGTCGGCGAGTCACCGGGTTCATCACCAGTACGTCGACCGTGACTGGGATCCCTACAACATTCAGCGCGGCTTCTGGTGGGCGCACATCCTCTGGATCTTCCACCGACACGACGAGCCGGACGTCGAGAGAAACGCGAGCGATCTGCTCAAAAACCCGATCGTGATGTGGCAGCATCGCTGGTACAAGACCATTCTGATCGTCGGTGGCTTCGGACTCCCGATGCTGATCGGCGGAATCTTCGGCAATGTGATCGCCGGACTGCTCTGGGGCGGATTCCTCAGACTCGTCGTGATTCACCACACGACCTTTTTCGTCAATTCACTCGCTCACTACGTCGGCCGGCCGACGTACAACGCAGACGTCTCGGCACGCGACAACTGGGCCGTAGCACTGCTGACGCTCGGCGAGGGCTATCACAGCTTTCATCACCGGTTCCCGGCCGACTTCCGCAATGGCATCCGCTGGTATCACTGGGATCCGGCGAAGTGGTTCATCGCGGGGCTCCGGGCGACCGGGCTTGCCCGCGATCTCCGCTCGACACCGCCACCGCAGGTCGAGCGCGCGAAAATGGACGCATTCGTTCGGCTCATCGACTCGCACGAGAGCGGAATCGCCGAGAACATCCGGCATCTGATCACTGATGCGTCCGAGCATCTCGACAAGGCGTTTGCCCTCTGGCGCCAGCACCTCGAAGAGAAGTCGCGGAGTGCGTCGAGCGCGTGGAGAGAATCCCGGCGGAAGGCGCGGGACCACATCCGCCACGCACGGCGCCAGTGGAGACGAGCGATCGATCTCGCGTCGGTCACCCGGGACGGCGGTCTCGGCGACGCTTCGGTCTGAGGTTCCGACTGTCAGATCACCGAGCAGAACTAATCGAGGGGGAGCGCTACGCCACACCTGTTCGACAACGCGTCCGGCGCAATCTTCCGGGAAGGATCTGACGCGACCTTCGGACCGCCCTCGAAAGGATCTTCCTGAAGCGCTACATATGCGAAAAGGCACATTTCAACGTTAAAGTAGCGCCTTTCGACACATAAAAAACGCAATTCTCAACGGCCTAAACCGAGGTCTTCGCCGGAGAAGAAAATCTCGAAACCGAAACCGATGTGCCAGGCCAGATCGCGAGACTGGGTGGGGTCGTCCTTCGGCCAGGTGACACCGGTGACGACCTGACCGAAAAACCATTCCCGGAGCATTCGCTGCCGGTAGGTCACGCGCGTGCCGTAGACCTCGATCGGGACGACGCGTTCGGTCTCGCCATCGATGCCGATGAACCACGACGCGGCGCGATCATTCGAGAACCCGTGGTACAGCGTGATGCCCGTATCCCAGTCGAGTCCCTCGGTTTCGTCATCGTGAATGACATTGCCGACCCAGCGGACGAGTGTGCGTGTGCCGACCGGGCGCTCGAAATCGACTCTGGTGCCGGTCCCCACTCCTCGCTGGTTCGTCCAGTAAAGAGTCTGTCGCGCCCGGAGGAGACTGTCGTCGCCGATCAGCCAGAGATAGCGGTACTGGCCGCGCACGAAGGGGTCGATCGGCGACTCCACCTCGATGCCGACGTCGAAATCGAGCGAGCTCCGGTCGTTGCCCACGGGCCGGTACCCGAGTCCGAGAAGCCAGTCCTGGTTGCCCTCCCGCTCGAAGAACGCGGGGAGGAAATCGAGTTGCCGTTCGGTTCCCGAGAGGAAGTCCTGCGTGTCCTCGCGCCCCAGAAACGCGTTGACCCTGTGCTCGAGATTGGGAAAATCCACGCGGACTTTCAGCGTCCCGTCGATCTCGACACCTTCGAACTCGTCGTAGACCAGGAGGGCCCCCACCCGTCCGTTGGTCCGCCTGGCTTCCTCGTCGAATCGCTGGTTGCCGAAGAATCCGTCGAACCAGGCGGCCGATTCGCACACTGATTCGAAAACCTCCCGGCGGAATTGATCGAGCCTCGGCTCGTCGGGATCGTTTTCCACCGAGCAGGGATCGCGCGGCCGACCCTTCGCTTCGCCGGTGTCTTCTCCGGGTTGTTCCGTCGTTGCAGCGGGCTCCTCCCCTTCCGGCTCCGCAGCCGCCTCGGGATCCCGTTCGTCCTGCGTGGAGTCGGCAGGGTCAGGCTCGCCGGGAACTTCAGGGGTCTCAGCCGCACGATCGTCTTGCGCGGGGGGCGTCGCCTCCTGCGCAGTGACAGAGCTGGCGAGGATGAGTATCGCGAACAGCACGAGCGATCGAATGCGGATGGGCGAGGTGCGGACGACGCGCGTCGCAGTCGCAGGTTCGTTCATTCGGATTTCATTCTCCTGCATGTATTCGTCATTCGGCTGGGAAGAAACAACCCGTCGAGTGTTCGCTGTACGCCCCCGGGAGGCAACGCCGGAGAAGCGAACGAAATACCATAATTGGTGCTGCGGCTTTCGAGCCAGCCGTTCCGGGCTCGATGACGGGCTCGGCGGGGAGTGCCGGCGAGTGCGAACAGGAATGACGAATCGCCAGCGCGGGCGATAGAATACGGCAGAATCGATCGAGGGACGAACCATCTGATGCATCACAGACTGGCACTCACCGTTGCGCTCCTCTTCTTTCTCGGGACGTTCGCCACCTCCTGCCGGACCGCCTCCCCCTCGCTCGACGTCGCTCGGACGGATCCGCCGACTGAGACCCCGAGCTGCAAAAACGACAGACTCACCTCATATCCCGCGCTTCTCGTTTTCGCGCCGCATCCCGATGATGAGGTTCTCGGATTCGCCGGTCTCATCGACGCCTACCTTCAGCAGGGAAAGCCGGTGAAGATCGTCGTCACCACCGACGGCGATGCGTACTGCGTCGCGTGCCGCTTCTGGAAGACGAGCTCGTTCGAGAGCACGATGTGCAGCGAAAGGGACCTGAGGAACTTCGAAACGCCGGAGATCGACAGCTTCGCCGAGATCCGCCGGTCCGAGAGCACCGCGGCCTCGGCGCTGTTCGGATTGCCGGCGCCGATGTTTCTCGGCTATCCGGACACCGGACTCGGCGCCGCGTGGCGGAACATTCGATCGAACGCGCTCGATCGTCCGCTGCGGCGAAGCGATTTCTCGAACTGTGCCGACTGTGAATCCCCCTGCGGCTACGGCGGCGGAAGCGAGACCGCTCTCACCGCGAAGACGCTGCTCGACTCGCTTCGCCGGGAGATCGAAACGGCTCCCGAAGGAGCTCTGCTCGCGACCACGCACTGGCTCGACGGGCACGGTGATCATGCGGGGCTCGGAAGCATCGTCCGGAAGCTCAACGACGAGCTCGCTCCCGCCGGGCAGCACCCGATGGTCTTCGCCGTCATCCATGCCCACACTCCGAAGACGACGGATCATCCCGACTGCTGGTATCCGGCACCGGCGGCGCCGGAGTGTCCATGCATGGACGAGCATCGTGCACTCGCCGATCCCGGCCGGGTAGCGCGGCTCGCGAGCCACAGGTTCCGGCCCGAATCACCCGGCGCGCTGCCGGACGACGCGCATTACGGCAGCGAGCTTCAGTTCTGCCTCCCCGAGCGGCTCTACCGCGGCGAGGACGCCCTGAAGCGCCGCGCAGTGCTGATGTTCGCGTCGCAGCTCGGCCATCTCGCCCGGGACGGCTCGCATCCGGAGGGGCTCGAAGGGATCGTCGACTGCAACGGATATCTGCTGGCCTTCATCCGAAGCACCGAGCCATTCGTGCTCGTCGATCCGCGCGCCGGGCGGTGATCCGAAGCGGGGACAGGTGAGAACTTCGGCCTCGGATGATGACGGTCGGTTTTGCGAGAGCAGACATTCGTCCATGATCGTCGCTTCGCGCAAACACAACACTCGTCATTCTGAGCAAATTGACCGGCGCGTTGCGCCGGTGAAGCGGGAATGAAAACCGGAGCCCGCAAAACTCCGCACCCCATACTCAAACCGACGTCGTCCCGAGCGGGCGGTCGGGTTGGGCAAGCGAGGAGCCTGCCCTGAGGGGTGATGGGTGGGGGAAACCGAAGGGACTTGCAGGTTGGGACATCAGCCCAAGCGAAGCGCTGCAAAAGGTCGAAGTCCACGCAATTTCGTCGTCGTTTCATTAGGAGCCGCCGAAGGACGGCGAAGAATCCGGGCGGGGGAAATTGAAGAGTGAAGAGTGAAAGAAGAGGCGCCGTGTAAAGTAAGATCGGCTAAGATCCCGGCGACGCGGTCGTCCACTCGCGGTCCATGCAACGGACGAGGCCGGAAGGTGCCTGCTTCGATCACGCGACTGGACGAACCGTCCGGCAACCGAGACTCTCAGCGAGGTGAAGGATGGTCGTGATCGCAACAATCGTCCCGTTCGTGACGCTCGACTGGATCTGGACGGCGCTCTTCATCGCGTTGATGATCGTCTGCGGCGTCATTTTTTACCGCCTCGGCAAGCGCAGCGAATCCGACTTCTTCCTCGCCGGACGAGGTCTCCCCTGGTGGCTTCCCGCTACCTCGGTCTACGCCACCCATACCGCGACCGACACTCCTATGTGGATCGGTGGAACGATCTACCGCTGGGGGATGCGCGGCATCTGGTACCCGTTCTTCAGCGCATGGTGCGCCGTCTCTCCTTTCGTCTCGACCCGCATCTTCCGCCGCTCGCTCGCGATGAGCCAGGCCGAATGGCAGAGCCTCCGCTACTCCGGACTCGGCTCGCACCTGCTCCGCGGATGGCTCGCCGGATGGCAGACCTTCATGAACATGTTCGTGGTCGCCTGGGTCTCGGCCGCGATGGGGAAGGTCTGCACGTATCTCTTCGGCTGGCCGTCGTGGCTCGGAATCGTGTTCTTCACGACAATCTGCGCGATCTACGTCCTCGCCGCAGGCTACTGGGGCGTCGTGATGGCCGACTTCCAGCAGGGGCTGATCAGTTTCGCGGTGATCACGCTCGTCTCGCTGTGGGGGATCGCCGAGGCGGGCGGGCCGACCGCGATCGTCGACCGCCTCGCGACGCTCGGGGAAGGATGGCGAACTAACCCCTTCCACTTCGACGCCTTCTGGGGCCTCGACCCGGCGCAGTTCTACGCGCTCGACCTCATCACGCTCCTCTTCATGGCGCTTCTCGGCGGGCTCGGCATGGGGAACTTCATCGACTGGTACCCGGAGGCGCAGCGCATCCAGAGCGCGCGAAGCGTCCGCGACGCCTCCTACTCGATCTGGGCGGGCGGGCTCGCCGCGATCTTCCGCAATTCTTTCTGGGCAGTCTCAATCCTCGCGTTCTTCGTGATGTTTCCCGCGATCCAGGATCCCGGAACCTATGAATTCGGCTGGTTCCGGCTCGGATTCGACTACATGCCGGCGGGGCTGATCGGAATGCTCTTCGCGGCCGTCATCGCGATCCACCTCTCGACGATCTCCACGCATCTGAACCTCGGTGCGCTCTACGCGACCCGCGACCTCTATCATCACTACGTCAATCCGAAAGCGGGCGAGCCGCATCTGGTTCGCGTCGGACGGATCAGCACGCTGCTGCTGCTGATCGGAAGCTTCGTTCTCGCGCTCTCGATGGAGTCGATCACCGCCTGGCTGATCTTCGCGCTGTGGCTCCAGGCGGCGGGCATCTGGGTCCCGTCGATCCTCCAGGTTCTCTGGTGGCGGTTCAATTCGTGGGCGTACCTGGCGAGCTGGATCGCGAACCTGGCGATGAGCTGGCTCGTCGTCTTCGTCCTGCCGGCGCTCGGCGTTCTGCCGCAGCTCCCCGACTGGGCCAACTTCTGGCTGCTCGCGATCCTGGTCGGTCTCGTCTACTTCCCCGTCTGCTTCCTCACCAAACCGGACGACATGGACCATCTGGTCGAGTACTACGTGCAGGCGCGGCCTGCCGGGTGGTGGGCGCCGGTGCGGAAGGAAGCCATCCGCCGCGGGCTGATGACGGCCGAGGTTTCGCAGCGGAAGGACTGGTTCGCTCAGGACTGGACGCCCGAGGAGGCCGACGACTGGACGCGCCACGACGTCTTCGCGGCGATCCTGTCGGCGATCTGCTACCTTCTCGTCGCGGTCGGAGTTGCCGGCGCACTCCTGATGCGAATGTGGGGCTTCGTCGCGATCCTCGGCGCCGTCGTCTGTGCCTGGCTGATGTTCCGGATCATCGATCCGAAACTCAAGGCGCTGTCAGAGGCCTTCGAGCTCAAACAGGGCGGTCATCTCGAACGGGTGAATCGGAAGCAGCGGTGGGAGGAGCACGCATGATCAGCGAAGCGATCGGGAAAATCCTCGGTATGGCGATGGCCTACGCGGTCAGCGCTCTCGGCCTCCTTCTCGCCTACTACAACTATCGAAAGCGCGTGGTGAAGGCCGAGCGCGTGATGAGCGGAACCGCCTGGGTCGTCGTCGCCATCGTCTTCCTCGCCATCGGAGCCGGCGCCTGGACCATCATGCAGATCGCGGGAGCCGAAGCCGAAGCTGTGATCGAGCAGGCGGAACCGCACGTGGTCGACGACGCGCCGATTGCGGAGGAAACCGTTCCGGCTCCGGAGCCGTCGCCCGACCGTGCGGCACTCCCGGTGCGCACCGAGCGGTGGCCGTGGATCGGCATCGTGATACCGGCCTCGATCTTCCTCGTGGCGACGTGGCTCACCGCGGCGCTGCACCACCACTTCTCGGCCAAGCGCCCCGAGTGATGCGGGGTTGGAGATTGGAGGTTGGAGGTTGGAAGTTGGAAGTTGGAGGTTTCTTCGAGTCGCCGCTGGACGAAGAGGGACTGTCTGGACTGAGTGGACCGATGCTCGGATCCAACAGTTCTGTTCGTCCGCCAGGTCCGGAACGTTTCCAACCTCCAACTTCCAACCTCGAACCTCCAACCCAGCTCAGACGTGGAACATCGGCTCGCCGATGACGGCGCCGAGCAGCGGGCGGAACCGGTCGGCGTCGTACAGCCGGTCGACGTCGACCCGCCTCTGTCCCTCTCCCGTTTTCTGGATCGGCACCGCGGCGTAAAGCCCTCCGACACTCGCGACCAGTTTTCCGGTCTCGCCCCGATGCGCGAGATTCGCCGCGATCCGGCCGTAGTTCTTGGCGACGAGCTGGTCGAACGAGTCGGGCGGGCCGGAGCGCATCAGATAGGCTAGCCGCTGCTCGATCACACGCTGACCGCTCCGTTTCTCGAAATAGCGAGCAACGTATTCGCCCGCGCCACCGAGCCGGCGGTTGCCGGCCCCGTCCGCCTCGCCGTGCTCGAATCGTTCGCCACCAACCGGGTGCGCGCCCTCGGAGACGGTTACGATCGCATAGCCGCTCGGATTCGACCTCCGATCCTGGTCGATCAGCTCGTACAGCCGCTCGACATCGAACGGAACCTCGGCGATCACGGCCCGGTGCGCGCCCGAGAGATACGCTGTCAGGAGACACGTTTCGCCGTTGTAGCGCCCGAAGAGCTCGACCACGAGAAGCCGCTCGTGGGAACCCGCCGTCGTCCGAAGGTCATTGATGAAGCTCACCGAGCGGGTCACTGCCGTCGAGAAGCCGACGCAGTAGTCGGTTCCGAACACGTCGTTGTCGACCGTCTTCGGGATCCCGATCACCGGAACTCCTTCGGAGTCGAGCCGGCGGCCGAAGGTCAGCGTGCCGTCGCCGCCGATCACGACCACGGTATCGAGCCGGAGCCGCTCGATCGCTTCCATCGCATGGCGTGTCAGATCGAACCTTCCGGCAGAATTCGGTTCGGGAAGCGATCCCTCGAGATGCTCCGGCACCTCGCCTCTGGCGACGTTGGCAGGGTTGAAGCGCGTCGTGTGGAGAACCGTCCCGCCGCTTCGGTCGATCGTGCGTGTATTCGCCGTGCCGAGGGGTACGAGCCACTCGCCTGTCTCATGCTCGTCGCCCGGACGGAGATGGAGGAGGGATTTCCAACCCCGACGTAATCCGAGAACCTCGTGGCCGTCCTCGGTCGCCGTCGCGGCGAATGACTTGAGGACCACGTTCAGACCCGGTACGTCACCGCCGCCGGTCAGAATGCCGATTCGTTTTCTCTTCTGCAATGTCACGTGCACCCTGGTCAAACCGATCGATTCGCTCGCGATCTTTCTTCGAAAAACGACGTGATCATGATGTGTGAGTCAAGGACATGACGGAATCCTCTCGATGAAACCTTACCTTGGACGACGCATCTGTCGCCCCTCCAGGGCTCGAATCTGGTACGTCTTCGGACCCGGGGTTCCGCGGCTTCGCCGCTCCACCCCACGCTACTTTATGCCGCACCTCCGGCGCTCACAAACGCGCTCGCGATTCCGTCTGCTCAATCCAAAAACGTAAGGATCGATCCGCCCCGGCAGGGCCGACACAAGATCGGCTCGCTCTGGCAGACGCGATCATAAGGATCGATCCGCCCCGGCAGGGCCGACAGATCTCGCGTCATGGAATAGCGGAAACAGTCGCGGATCTTAGGTTCGATCAATGAAACGCCCTGGCCTGATTGTCCTCATCCTTCTCGCCGCGATCCTCGGTCCGCTCCTCGTCGCTCAGGATCAGGCTGTATGCGCGGTGTGCGGACCGCGCGATGGCTCGGGATTCGAACCGGTCGAGGCGACCGCGACTCTCGACGGTAAGCAATACTTCTTCTGCAGTCTCGAGTGCAAGGTCGAGTTCCTGCGCGACCCCGAGGCATTCCTGTTCGATGACGAGGGTACCCCTGCTCCCCCCTTCCGATTGCAGACTTATGACGGAAAGGAGGTGGAGCTCGCGGATTTCGAAGGAGATGTCGTGCTGCTCGATTTCTGGGCGACGTACTGCCCGCCCTGCATGAAGGCACTCCCCGAGCTGCAGTCGCTCCACCAGCAGAACCGGGGAAAGGGATTCAGCGTGGTCGGTATCACGGTCGACGACCGTAAGGAGCTCGTCGCGAAGGCGACCGGCCGCTCCGGAGTCACGTATCCGATCCTCCAGGCCACCCCCGAGGTCTGGAACGCCTATCGTGTCACCGCACTCCCGTCACTCATTCTGATCGGACGGAACGGAACCATCATCCGCCGCTACGTTGGTGAGGCGGACAAGGCGGCGATGATCGCCGAGATCGAACGCGCTCTCGAGGAAACCGTCGAATCCGCGGAGACCCGATGAAGCGTTTTCTTTCTGCCGTTTTCCTGATCGTAGCGTCGATCACCGGAGCGGAGGAAATCGACCCGGTAAGCTGTCGCGCGACGGCGGCCGACACTTCGATCCCCGTGCAGTACGAGGGTAACGAGTACTTCGTGACGAATGCGGAATGTCGCGACGCGTTTCTCGCCGCGCCGGAGCGATACGCACAACTTTTCGATGCACTCGCCGAGCTCGAGACCGAAGGACGTGAAGCTCCGGCCGAGCAGCCGGCCTCGCTCGTTCCGAGCTGACCCGGCTGACCCGGCGAGGGAATGGGGGTCCGGGGGACCGCCGACGACACCAGATGGGAGCTTTCTCATCGCTACATCACCGATCAGATCCCACGAGCGACGCATCGGACGATTGTGACGCATCAGCTCCATCCCGATCTGAAGATCGGCCTCGAGTGGAACGCGCAGGCCGATGAGATCGGCCTCGTGGCGAACTGGCGGGCGGTTTCCGAGACCGAGCTTCGGCCCGCCGTGGTCTTCGGTACGAGCTCAGACCGGATTGGAACGCCCGACGGCCAGTCGTACTTCGTGACCGTCAGCAAGAGCCTCCACCACCTCACGGATCTGGCGATCGCTCCCTATGCCGGAGCGAGCTACAGCGAGCACGAGGATGGTTTCATCTACCCCTTCGGAGTCAACGTCGCTCTCGGCCGGAACTGGTCGGCGATGCTGAGCAACGACGGCGTTCACACCCATCTCTCCTCGACATGGTCGTGGCGTCGCACCAGTCTCACACTCCTCGCGGTGAGACTCGAGGACCCCGGTCTGACGGTCGGCCTCCGGTTCTGAATCGAGTATGCCTGCCAAATAACCCGTTACGAATCCCTTTCAGCCGCATCCTCCGCGGCAATCCGGTGCTAAGCTCGCCTTTCGTTCGCCCGGGACCGGGCGATTCTGCAAAGGAGCTCTTCCATGATCTACAGCAACATACTCGAGACGATCGGTTACACCCCGGTGGTTCGCATCAACAAGCTCGCGCCCTCCGGCGTCGAGATGTACGTCAAGATCGAAGCGTTCAATCCGCTCGGCTCGGTCAAGGACCGCCTCGCCATCGGCATCATCGAGGACGCCGAACGAAAGGGCGAGCTGAAGAAAGGACAGACCGTGATCGAGGCGACCTCAGGTAACACCGGGATCGCACTCGCGATGGTCTGCGCTGCGAAAGGCTACCCGTTCGTCGCGGTCATGGCCGACTCGTTCTCCGTCGAGCGCCGCAAACTGATGAAGTTCCTCGGAGCAAAGGTGATTCTGACGCCGGCGGCCGAGCGCGGATCCGGCATGGTGAAGAAAGCCGAGGAGCTCGCGAAGAAGCACGGCTGGTTTCTCACCCGCCAGTTCGAGAACGAAGCGAATCCCGCCTACCACCGCAACACCACCGGCCCGGAGATCCTCCGCGACTTCGCCTCGAAACGTCTCGACTACTGGGTGACTGGCTGGGGAACCGGAGGAACCCTCACTGGTGCCGGGCAGATGCTCAAGGCTGCTCGTCCCGGCATACAGATCATCGTGACCGAGCCCGCGGTTGCGAGCATGCTCGACGGAAAAGAATGGGCATCGCACCCGATCCAGGGATGGACTCCGGATTTCGTCCCGGCAGTACTCGATCGTGACATTTACGACCGGAACGTCCCCGTCAGCAATGAAGAGGCGATCAACGCCTCGCGATCGCTCGCGAAGGAGGAGGGGATCTTCTGCGGGATCTCGAGCGGCGGAACGTTCGCGGCGGCATTGAAGATCGCGAAGGAAGCGGAAAAGGGATCTGTTATCCTGGCGATGCTTCCCGACACCGGCGAGCGCTACCTCTCGACGCCGCTTTTCGAGGGGATCACCGAGACATCGGACGACGCGCAGTTGCCGTAGCAAAGCCCTTCGTCCCCGTCGAACTGCGTTCTACGCGTCCGAAGAGGATCATTGGATCGGTATCAATCGACCGGCGACCAGGATCTGGGTCGCTGATGCGGGACTGCGAGACGCACCTCGTGAGTGATGTTGTCGGTAATGCTGACGAAGGCCCAGTGCCGAAGATCCTCCGAGTCCGGAACGATCTCGACTCGAACCGAACGGACGTCGTCGATGCCCTGGTAGATCTGGTCGAGGCTGAGCTGCGCGTAACTCGCTCGGATCGGAAGTCCATTGAACCTGAAGGCCGTATCCGGTTGCCGAAGCACAACTCGGATCTCTACCGCCAACTCCTCCTCGAACGCCCCATCGTAAACGCGGACCGTAACGGTTGAGGGTCGCGCGTCCGGCTGGTAGATCCTGAGCATTCGCCTGTATCGATCGAATCCCGCCACGCCGAGAATCTGAATCGGTCCTCGTAGAAAGTCCTCTTCGAAGACTATAGGAAGATCGACTCCCCAGCTATCGTTCACGCGCGACGTTTCGCGAACGCGATGGATGAACGAGAGGTCGTCCCCCCGCCGGCGATCGTACCTCAGAAGGTATCCCGGAAAATCGGGCGAGGATGGAATCTGGAGCTCGGCTACGAGTCGAGGTTCCAACATCTTCGTTGCAATGACGGGGCAGGGGACCGGGCAACTGTTGGAGAGCGGAAAGAGAAACGCGCTCGTGTCCCCATCGAGAAAGGCCGAGGTTTCGGTGACCCACCTCGTACCCCCAACGCCGCCCGTTTTTGGCACCACGAGGGGCAACATAACCGTTCCAACGTCGGCAAGCCCCACATGGAACCCGCGCTCGCTCGAGTTGTTCGCTCCATTCGGATCCGTTCCGTCTGCAAAAGTCACGTACGACCTGATCACATTCGAGGAGGGAACACCGAGCGTAGCGAAGTCGACGAAGATCTCGCGTCGTTCACCCGCGAGGAGACCAAAGTTTCCGCAAACGAAGTGTCGCTCGTCGAAATGGCAATCCGCTCCCGACAGAGCGGTCGCGGACCCAAGAAACGGAAGATCGATTGCGACAGCGAGATCGTGCGCAGCATCCGGACCGAGGTTTGTGACTGTCGTCGACAAACGCACGGTCGAGTCCAGAGCGACTGGATCCGGGCTGAAAGCCTGGCTGACAACGACATCCGAGAGCGACGGGGCAGCTGAAATGGGGCCCTGCAGATCGAAGCTCAGCTCATCCGTGGCCTGTTCCAAAGCGCTCGATCCATACGTATACGTGAAGATGGCCCCCTCGGCGCGGTACATCGCTGCGCTGTTGCTCATTCTCAACTCGAAGGCGTGTTGAACGTTCGTATTTTCTTCGAGAGATGGAACCCCGCAACGAACATTCGAAGCCAGCTCGGCTCCGGAACAGTGGAATTCAGCAATCGCTCCCAAAAACGTGGCGCCATCGAGCTCGACGTTGTAGCTCAGGTTGCGGATGTCCCCCGGCCCCGCGTTACGGACTGTGACTTCCAACCGGACCTGCTCTCCATGATGGGGCGCGGGGTTGGTCATCGTCGCTGACAAGACGAGTCTGGGACGCTCGACCTGCGCGAAGAGCGGAAGAGTCAGAAAAGTTGCGAACGTGGCGATCAGGGGGAGCTTGCGCATCCAGGGTCCTCCGGGACTTTTCAATATTTACCTCTCTTACAAGCGACTCTCGAGTTATGTTCCCCGACCTCCTGAGTCCGAGAGGGACTCTCTTGCTCGTTTTGACTGGCTCGGGTCCTTGCGCTTCTCGGTTCCCGGAATTTGAGAACCAGGGCTGAGATATGCCGGCCGGCCTTCGCCAGCCTTCCGATCCCGATCAAAAGACACGACAGCCGACCTTGACCCTTCCATCATTGGCTCGTAATCTCCATCGATCATGTGCTCGCCAATTCGACCCCTCCTCTTTCTGCTGATAACGCTCCTCCTCGTTGCCTGCACGCACGTCCGCCAGCCGGGCGAGGTCAACCAGGGAGTCGCAGTCTCGGAGGACGGGACGAGAATCGCGTACGACGTGCGCGGCAGCGGCGAGCCGGCGCTCGTCTTCGTCCACTGCTGGGCCTGCGATCGTGAGTTCTGGCGTGAGCAGGCGAATGAATTCGCGGACGATTACACGGTGGTGACGCTCGACCTCGCGGGCCACGGCGACTCGGGGAGGGGGCGGAGCAACTGGACGGTCACCGGCCTCGCGGCCGACGTCGAAGCGGTCGTCGACGATCTCGATCTCGATCGCGTGATCCTGATCGGCCATTCGATGGGGGGTCCGGTCTCACTCGCGGCCGCCGCCCGGATGCCCGGCCGCGTCGAGGGAATCGTCGCCGTCGATACGCTCCACAATGTCGAAATGGAGATGCCGGAGGAACAGCAGGAGCGGATCGTCGGCGCCTTCGCGAACGACTTCGACGCGACAGTCGAGCAGTTCGTCCCGATGCTGACCCGGAACGCGGATCAGGCGCTCGTCGCATGGATGACCGAGCGCGCGAAGGCCGCCGACCGGACCGCCGTCGTCGAGCTGATGAAGGATTTCATGACCGTCGACGAGGCCGCGCTGCTGCGCGCCGCGGGAGCTCCGATCCGCGCGATCAACGCGGCGCCTCACCCGCCGATACTGGCACCCACCGCGATCGAGATCAACCGGAAGTACGCCGACTTCGATGCCGTCCTCATCGATGAAGTCGGTCACTACATTCAGCTCGAGCGCCCCGAGGAGTTCAACACGAAGCTCCGCGAGGTTCTCGAATCGCTGAGCCGCTGAGGTTCGGCCTGCGACTTCGAGACTTGACGCGGAACGCTGGGCGAAGCCCGAAGCGAACCCCACGGAGAGCAATACTCGCGCAATCGCCCTCACGAACGCGTGGCGGCCGGAGCGCCTCGCACCCAGCCGATGTAATCGGTGGGCGCGGGCTCGGCGCCTGCGTCGCGGAGCAGGATGCTCACCTGACCCCGATGATTCATTCCGTGCAGCGCGACGTGGACGAGAATGTCGTCGAGCCGCGTGTCGAACGCCCGCCCGGCGCTGTTCGTGTAGTGAATCAGCCGATCCAGGTCCTCGGCACGAACGCCGTCGAGGAACGACTGGTAGCGCAGCCGCGCCCGCTCGGAAAGAGCCCCACAGCTCTCCAGTGATGCCTCCGGCCACACGGCGACGCTCTGCTCCGCCCCCTCGATCCGGTCCAGCCAGACGAGCTCGGCACCAACGACGTGCGCGTAAATCTCGAGCACTCTCGCCGGAGCTGCGACGGCCCGCCGCAGCGCGCCGAGCACCTCCGCGTCGGCCCACCACATGTGCTCGAAGAGGCGACGAAGATCGACGTGAATCATCCGGTCCACGAGACCGATGCTACACCCGGCCCTAGCCGGGCGACACCGAGGACCAGGGATGAAAATGATCGAGGAAGGAGCGGCTGCACGCCGCCCTCACCCTCCCGCTCGTTTCGTCAGGGTCGCCTCAGTGATTCCTGAGCGCGCGGATGAGCTCGTCCTTGCTCATGTCGGAGCGGCCCTCGATGCCAACCTCCTCCGCCTTGCTGTAGAGCTCCTCCTTCGTGCGGTCCTCGTAGCTGGTCGCGTGGCCGCCCTTCTCCCCCGTCGAGCTTCGCGATCCTTCGTTGGCGATGCGGGCTGCCTTTTCTTTGCTCATTCCTTCACGCCGGAGAGCTTCGTACTGTTCGTCGTCTTTGATGCTCGGACCATGATCCTTGCCCATGAGTCACCTCCTTCAGTCTGACGCGGTCGAATGGTTCCTCTCGGCATTGGAGAGGGGCAAAATCAGCCATCAGAACCTTCAAACGCCGCACCAAAATCTCAATCCTGAAAACCGCACAGTTCCACCAAAGGGACGACGATCCGGGAAGGTAGCGCCGGTTTGTAACCGGCCGTTCCGCCGCAGGCTCGTGAGTGAAAGTGACGAGTGAGCGGCAACGGAGACTCACGAACCCCCGGCCCAGATTCTTCGCCCGCGCTGCGCCGGGCTCAAAATGACGAGTGCCTTACTCATCGCTCGTGGCTCGTCACTCGTCACTCTTCTCTTACTCATCGCTCATCGCTCGTCACTCGTCACTCTTCTCTTACTCATCGCTCGTCGCTCGTCACTCGTCACTCTCTTTCACTCTTCACTCTTCACTCTTCGCCCCGCAGCTCCTGAACGATCCGCCTCGCGTTCTCCGCGTTCGGATACTCCGGATCCATCTCCAGGGCACGCGAGTAGTAGTCGAGCGCCTGCTGCGGTCTCCCGAGCTCGCGATGGAACTCGCCGACGCTGTCGTAGAGGTTTGCGACGTTCGGGTGAGCCCGGATGGCGGCCATCAGAAGCCGCAGACCCGCCTCCGGCTGTCCGGCCGAGGCGAGCTCGTAGGCGAGCCGGTTGAGGTTGTCGGGGCCCGCGGCTCCGTCCGGGTCGAGCTCGAGGGACTTCTGCAGCAGCGGTTTCGCGCTCTCCTCGTCTCCCGTCGCGATGTAGAGAACCGCCAGATTCGCATGCGTGTCGTCGGATTCGGGATACAGCTCGACCGCGGTGCGCGCGAGATCGAATGCCGTCGCGACGTCCCCCTGGACGAAAGCCGTTCGCATCGAACGCTCGAGCTTTCCCGAGTAGTCCGGGTACACCGACGCGCCTTCGAAAGCGCTTCCGAGTCGGGCGCGCAGCATCGCCGTATCGGTCGCAGCGTCGATGTCGATTCCGCTCGTTTCCGCGGTCCAGGTTCTCGTCCAGTCGGTGGTCCACCGCTCGATCATCCGCTCGAACGCGGGGTCGAACGTCAGCCCAGCGCTCTCTCCCGGATTTGCGCGATACCAGGCGATGTAATCGACGAACATCGGGATGACGCCGCCCGAGTAGTAGATTTCGAGATCGCGCTCGTTCGCCTCGAGCGTGTGCGCGATGTGGGAGACCATCGCGACGAATGCCTCGTTCGCCGCCGGATGGACGCCGCGCTGCAGCCTCTGGGATGCCTCCTCCTCCGGAAGATTCACGATCGCGTTGAAGTACTCGAACGCATCGCGCAGCGCCGCCCGGTCGCTGGTGAGCGGCTCGCCGAACTGATCGTAGTGACGCATTCCGAAGTCGAATGCGGCGTCGATTCCGCGAAGGAGTGCCCGCTCCTTTTCCGTCCTCGCCCAGTATCGGATCTGCCACGGCTCGTCCATGACGATCTCGAACAGCCGGAACGCGTATTCGGCTGAGTCGGAGCTCTCGAAGTTGATGGCCACCGCTGCGGCGAATCGCTCGTTCGGAAGCACCAGCAGGTAGGTCCTCGTTTCCGCCTGCGCGCCGCCGTGACCGACGGCGAAGCGCCCGTTGCCGGTGTTGGTCCCCCAACCGAATCCGTAGCCGATGTTGCGCCCCTCGCGGGTCGACTGCGCGGTCCACATCCGGCTGCGCGTTTCGTCGCTCAGAACTTTGCCTTCCCACAGCCCCTTCGCGAACCGCAGCATGTCGGGCACCGTCGAGCGCGTTCCACCGCCTGCGAACCGGCTGCTGATGTCGACGTACTCGCTTCGCCTCAGCTCCCCGTCGACCATCTCGTACCCTTCGACCCGATGCGGGATGATCGCCCGCGGGTCGTCCATCCGCGTGTCTTCCATCCCCAGCGGCTTCCAGACGTTCTCGGTCAAGAACTCGCCGTAGGACTGGCCGCTCGCTTCCTCGATCACCGCACCGAGCAGGTTGAATCCGTAGCTCGTGTAGCTGTAGCGCGTTCCGGGTTCCGCCACGAGATCGAAATTCTGGAACACCGCGAGCGACTCCCGCGTGCTCATCGGCTCCCTGAAGTGCCCTTCGAGGTCGTAGTTGCGATAGTGGCTGATCCCGCCGAGATGCCCGAGAAGCTGACGGATCGTGACCGGATGCGCCTTCCGCGGAAAGTACTCCACGTACTCCTGGACCTCGGCGTCGAGGTCGATCTTCCCCTGCTCGACGAGCGTCAGTATCCCCACCGCGGTCATCGGCTTCGTCACCGAGGCCATCCGATACGCCGATTCCGCTTTCGCCGGAACCTTGTTCTCGAGATCCGCGTAGCCGAATCCCTTTGCCCAGACGAAATCATCCTTCACGAAGCCGATCGTCAGCCCGACCGCCCCTTCGGTTTTCATCAGCCGCGCAACCATCTGCTCGATCTCGCGGATCTCGTCCGCGGCGGCGACGGCGGGCGTCGCGATCCGAACCGGCGGCGGCGTTTCGACCGGAGGTGCCGTCGCGCATCCGGCCAGAAGCGTGAGCATCGTGAAGGTGAGTCGGTATCGGGCAATCGTCATCATTCGTTCTTCCGGAATTCGGCTGTCGTCTGGATCAGCGCTCCCAGTCTATGAGTAACGGGAGAACTGCCGGGAGGTTTCAGATTCAAACGAGTGGCGCGGGGCGCGGGACGCGCGGCTCGGGGCTCGGGACGCTGGGCGAACGGCGTGCAAAAGGATGATTGAAGAATGGAGCATTCGTCATCCTGAGCCGCCGAAGGACGGCGAAGGATCTGGGGGCAGGTCGTGAATCGACGTAATGTCTCTTCGCATCATTCATTCACGAGCCCCCGCCCAGATCCTTCGCCGTCCTTCGGCGGCTCCTAATGAAACAACCATGAAATTGTCGGAGTTCGACCCTTTGCAGCGCTTCGCTTGGTCTGATGTCCCAACCTGCGAGGTCCTTCGCCTGCCCGCCCGACCGCCCGCTCAGGATGACGTCGGCTTGAGTATGCGAGTGCGGTTGTTTCTGCACTCACAGGTGTCATTTCCGCTTCACCGTCGCAAACGCGCCGGTGAATTGCTCAGGATGACGACTGCTTCACTCGTCAATTCACTCGTCACTCGCCTCTCTTCACTCTTCTCTCTTCTCCGTTCACTCTTCTCTCTTCACTCTTCACTCTTCTCCCTTACCTCATCGCAGCCACGGAATGCTCGGCACCGGCCGGAGCACCGACGGGAACGACTCGTTGGTCAGCCACATCGGCAGAAGATTCAGGTGGAACGGGCTTCCCAGACTCCCGCTCGTCCCGCCCGGCAGGCTCGTCTCCGCCCGGATTCCGTCGCCCGTCGCCTCCGCGGCGAAGCGTCTCGCGGGACCACTGCCGAACATGAATTCGTTGACGCCATCCGCCCGCGCGTTGTGCGAGGAAGCATCGATGGTTCCGAATCCTCCATCGGTCGGAATCCCCGGGAGCCCCGGTAGCGGCGCAGGAACCAGGCCCCCTGCAGGAGGCACGCTCAGCGGACCGCCGAGAGGATGATCGAAGACGATTCGGTGCAGCTTGCCCCAGTTCCAGTCGTTCATGTCGGTCGACCGGCCAAAGGCGGGCGCGAATTCTTCACTCGTGATCAACCCGATGGCGTCCCCGACGCTCTTGAGAATCAGGATGTCGCGCCGGGTCGAAGGGTCGTCCACGCCGGGAACGTTGAAGAAGTTCAGCCCCGAGGCTCCGACGCCTCTCGTTGTTTCCCAGTTGTCGAGGAAATTGCGGAGCGAGCTGAGGGTCGAACCGCTGCCCGGCCGCGGGAGACCTCTACCGGCGCCCTGTTCGATCGCCCCGATCACCGTATCGATCGTGTTCGCGATGAACCGCCCGCGCCATACGCTGTAGATCGTGGCGGCGACGCTGTGGGCGATTTCGGTCTCCGAGGGACTCGAGAGCTGCCCGTTCTCGTCGCTGGCGTCAAATCCCTCGGGGATGCCGGTCGGCGTCGAGAAATCCCAGCTCGACAATCTCGCCACCGCGGCCTGAATCGGCGGGCTCGCGGCGAACTGCGCCAGTCCGGGATGCGCGCCCGGAGTGCGGGCGTTGTCGAAAGCCTGGATGATCCACGGCACGAAGTACTCCGCGTCGACCATGACCGTATCGGCCTGCATCTGCTGTATTTCCTCGAACGAGATCGTCTCGCCGTTGGCGATCTTCGCCTCGATCATCTCCGTGACGCGCTCACCGCGGAATCCGTCGTAACCAACATTGAGATAGAAGATCCCGCCGGTCGGCCGGAGCTGATTGAGCGGGTTGTTGTCGAGGGTCGTTCCGGCCGGGTCATTGTTCGCGTTCACGAAAAATCCGGCGGGCGGATTGACGATCTGCGGCATCTCCGAGAACGGAAGGATCGCATTCGGGGTCGCCTGCGCCGGAGGGGGATTCAGATTGCGGATCCAGTCGTTGCCGCCGGTACCGTTGCGGATGAAGAACGGAGGGAGTCCGTTGACCGTCCCCGCTTCGAGATCTTCCCGCAGCGGCAGCTCGGCGCTCGTGAAGTACCCGTAGTCGCCGCTCGAGTCGAGAACCGCCCAATTCTGCGAGCCGAAATCGAACCACCGCAGCGCGTCACGGAACTCCTCGATCGTCGAAGACCGGCTCACGCGGCGAAGCATCTCGATCTCCTGCGTCGCATTGAATCCGGTGTACTGGACGCTCAGCGCGGTGCCTGCCTGGACGTCGAGAGCGATGATCGGTGCGTTGCGGCGAACCACGATGAGGCTCGCGCGCGGGATCGATCCTCCCGGGGGTATCGTCTGCAGCGAATTGTTCACCCCATCTCCAATCGTGTTCACACGCCAGGTCTGCAGAACGGGAAAGAGCCACTCGACGTCGTCGCCATGTCGCGTGGCGAGCCCCGCCAGGGCCTGCGGCACGACCACGATCTCCTCGGCGAAGACGTCGGTGACGTCCATCGGATTGACCGTGGCGCCCCACGCGAGGTCCGGCGTGCGGCCGACGGCCACGTACGGAACTCCCGCGAAGCTCATCCCGATCACGTTGATGTCGCCGGCCTGGAGAGCGTTCGGATAGAACGTCGAAGGCGTATCGAGCGCGAGGTGAGGATCGTTGGCGATCATCGGCTGGCCCGATGCGGACAGTTGCGGACCGATCCCCCACTCGTTCGAACCGAGGAAGAAATCCGGGTCCATCACGTCGCTGAGATACGGAGAGGAGAAGGCCTGCGACACGCTCTCTGCGAGATCGAGCACGCCCTCCGGAAGGGCTTGTGCGGCGGCTTCGTACGCTTTGTAGAGCTCTTCTTTCGAAGCCGGCGCGGTCGTCGTCATCCCCTTTCCTGCGATGGCGCTCGCATCCGGAACCGTGGAGGCATCACCGAAAGGCTCGATGCGGAAGAGATCCTCGAAGAACATCGCCGTACCGTTGAATCCGACCGCGTTTCCGACCTGCACCCAGGTGAGAAAGGCAATCGTCCGGTCGGTGTCGAGATCGAAGGAAAGCCCGAACGCCAGGAGCTTGGCGATCGACAGTGTGTCGATCGGCGTCCACGGCGGAACCTCGGTGATCTCGAGCGCGCCGTACTCGGCCGGGAGCTCGTTGGTCGCGAGCCAGGCATTCACTCCCTTCGCATAGCCCATCAGCGCCTCCCGCGTATCGGGCGCGGTGCGAGCCCAGGAACCCTCGGCGGCACGCCGCAGCCCGAGCGTACGAAGGAGGACGTCGTTCGACAATGCTGGCTGTCCGACGAGCTCCGCGAGCGTTCCACTCGCGAGTCGCCGGTTGAAATCCATCTGGAAGAAACGATCCTCCGCGTGGACCCAGCCCTGCAGGAAGAGCAGATCGTGCTCGTTCAGCGCGAAGATGTGCGCCACACCGAGGTCATCCCGCGTGATCGTCCCCGCTTTCTTCATCCCGGGCAGCTTGAATCTTTCGGTCTGTGCCGAGACCGACAGCGTGAAGATGATCGTCACCAGGGTAATCGCGATTCGACGCCACATTTGGAACCTCCTGAAGTCTTCGTTAGTGGCCGATTGTATACGACCGAATTCCGGTTTCATGAGATCTGAGCCGGGTACGGGTTAGAATCAGGCTTCGAATCGAATGGGGGGCGTTATGAGACGAGTCGGAATCCTGCTGATCAGTGCTGCGATGGCGAGCGCGCCGGTATTGGCGCAGGACGTCGATCTGGCGGTCTGGGGTGTGAGCCACACGTTCCAGGGCGACAATCGGATCGACGACGTCAATGACATCGACATTGAATTCGACGAGAACATCGGTTTCGGCCTGACCGGTGACCTCCACTGGACGGATCTCTTCTCGACCGAGATCGGCGTCTACGCGCTCGATGCCGACGGGACCTTGAACCTCGGTTTTCTCGACGAGCGGATCGATCTCGGGTCGCTCGACGTGATGCCGGTCACCGCCACGCTCCGGGCGCATTTCGGGACTGATCGGTTCGACGTCTATGTCGGGGCCGGCGGCGCCTGGGTGATGTTCGACGATCTCAGCAGTGTGGATCTGCGGGAGGGCGGGACCGAGTTCATCGAGATCGACGACGAGCTGACCTGGCTCGCCAACGCCGGGCTCACATTCTGGCTGAACGAAGGTTTCGGGATCGGAGTCGACGCCAAATGGATCGCGCTCGAGGCCGACACCCTCTCCGATACGGGCGAGGCCATCCCCCTCGAGCTCGACCCCCTCATGATCTCCGGCGGACTCATCCTCCGCTTCTGATTGGCAAATTACGGGCTTGCGCGATGTCCCCATCACCGGGAGGCCGAAGCGCCTGCTGAGCCGCCCCGTCTCGAGCTTGCGCAATGGAGGGCGAGCCTCTGGCGATCCTCGAACCTCCAACCTCAAACCTCAAACCTGTTTTTCACCGGGAGGGCGAAGCGCCTGCTGAGCCGCCCCGTAACGAGCTTGCGCAAATGCAACCGACTGCCGGGAGGGGGCGGGCCTATAGCGAGCCGCGAACCCCCAACCTCCAACCTCCAACCTGTTCTCATCGGCGAAGCGCCTGCTGAGCCGCCCCGTAACGAGCTTGCGCGAACGCAAACGATGAGCGGGCGCGCGATACGCGTGTGCACTCTCGCCCCGCCCAGCCGTGCTAACTTTCCCTCGATGGCCGACCGCTCAGCCGACTGGTTCAGTCAAGCCGAACGAGATCTGCGTCAGGCCGAGCTCTCGAAGTCGGAGCAGATCCACGAATGGGCCTGTTTCGCGGCGCAGCAGGCCGCGGAGAAAGCCATCAAGGCGCTCCACCTGGCCAGCGGTCAGGAAGCGTGGGGCCACGTCGTCCGCAAACTTCTCGAGGAGCTCCCTCTGGAGCCACCCCCGGAGCTGCTGGAGAAGGCGCGCGTCCTCGACTCGTTCTACATTCCCGCGCGTCATCCGAACGGTCACGCCGAAGGTGCCGCCTTCGAGCACTACGGTGAGATGCAGAGCATGGAGGCGATCCGATATGCCAGTGAAATCCTCGACTTCGTCCGTACTCGTATGGCCGAAAAAGGCTGACGTAGTCCGGGCCGTCGAGTCGTGGGCGGCCGCGACCCGTTCGGGTCACTCGGGCATCGTCGGCATCGGCTATTACGGCTCGCTCCGGCGGGATGACTGGGGAGTGGGGAGCGACGTCGACCTCGTCGTGGTGGTCGAGTCCTCCCGACGCCGCGCGATCGAAAGGCCGCTGGATTTCGATCTCTCTTCGATTCCCGTTCCCGCGGACCTGCTCGTCTTCACGGCTGAAGAGTGGGGTGCGCTCGAGCGCCGGAAAGACCGCTTCGCCCGTGAGATGCGGGACGTCGTCTGGCTCTGAAAGGGCATTGTATCGGACGAAGCGCATTCGATCGCTCACGCCGGACAACCTCGATCACTCCTTCTCAATCCCTCCTTTCCCCGAGCAGCGGCACGCCGACCGGTCTCGAAAGCTTGCCGGGCATCCGTTGAGGGCGTGCCCCGAGGGCGAACCGAATTGCCAACACCGCCGGCTGGAAGCCGGCGCTTTGTCAGCTCGCCCTACGAACGGAGCGATGACTCCTCGGCCGTCGTAGACAGCTCGAGCCCTGTTTCGGAAGCTGCACCTGCGGTCCGCCGAGAGCTGTCTCGCGACCCTAAAATGACTCCGAAAACGGGGTGATAAGCATCGAGGGATTTATGGGATCACTCACTGGACATTACTGGCCCTCTGAGATAGCGTCCTCACGCACCTCACGATGGTACCCACACACGAGCGATCCCTTATCCGATACTGGCTCGCGATCATCGGGGGCACCTGTGTTGCGCTATATCTTTCATCGTTCCGGGGAGTGGTCCCGATATGGATTTTCCCTCAGGGAGAAGGAGGGATCTGGATCGATGAAGCATCCCGGGTCCTCGACGGTGACGTCATGTATCGGGACTTTTTCGAGTTCGTGGGTCCAGTGGTCGTCCACTTCAATGCGATATGGCTCTGGTTGACGAACGAAAGTGCAATGGGAGCGGTCCTCAGCGTTGCGCTAATTGGGTTGGTTCTGACCTTACAGCTCATTTCGATATCCAGACGAATACTGCCGGAAAGCGCATGGCAGTTTCTCCCGCCACTTCTCTTCCTACCAATCTATCTCTCGTACAGCCCGGGAAATCACAAGTGGTTTACGTGGATGCTCGTAATCGCAGCCATCCAGCTGATCTCGCGGTCAGCGAGAACTCGGATCGATGAGAGCGCAGGGGGTGCGCTGCTCGGCCTGAGTATTCTTTCAACACAGGATATCGGCCTTGCGGCCAGTCTGGCGGTGCTCGTTGCACTCGCCAGGGTTGACATGGCCGGTGGTTTGCGCACCCTCGCTGTGATGGCGCTCAGCGTCGGGGTGGGATTCGGCACGCTGGTGTCAGTCGCAGGCCGAGAGCCCATGTTCGAAGCGATGATCCTTTTCCCTCTCGAGAACTACAAAAAGCCAAATCCCGGACTAGCCTTCTCGTTGTTGGGCGCTACACCGCGGAAGCTCATCTACGTTCCGAGGCTGATCTTCTGGTGGTCGACAGTCCTTGCTGGCGTCGTCGCAGCCCTCTCGATCACGATGGCGAGTAAACGATCGGCGATTGCCCTGGAAGCATTGGCCCTTGCGGGTCTGGGCTCGACCCTGGCAATTTCGCTGACACGGGCTATGGAGCCCGTTCAGCTTGCGGCTGCCGGAACCTGCCTTCTGATACCGCTGGCATTGTGGTTTTCGAAATCGACGCATTACAAGGCCGCGGTAATAATGACGATTCTGTTGCTCGCTACAGGCTCCTATACTGCCCTCACCACGCTTGCGGCCAGACAATTCCGCTTCGCGACTCTGATCCATACCCCTCGAGGCTCGATCTGGAGCATGGTGCCGTCACCCGAACTCCAGGGACTAATCAACCTCACGAAGCCGGGGGATCCAACATTCCTCTTCCCGGATAAGGGTGGATTCTACTTTCTGTCGGATACCTGTAACGTCACCGCATACCCCTATCTCCAGGATATGGCTTTCTCACCCATGTCTCAGGTCTACGAGGCGATCGAGCAGATTGAAGCGGCGCGGCCGACTGTCGGGATTTTTGACGCCACCAGACTGTACTCAAGACGAAGCCCATCGGAAAGCACCCTTCGTCCGCTCATTACCTACATCCTCGAACGATATGAGCTCGACCCGACTGGTCTCGCCGTCAAAAAAAACGTTGCCGGCAAACCATCGCCGCCGGCCAGGTCGATCCCTATCACGACGGCGCCATCACGAGTTGATCCGAGAATACTAGGTCACCTGAGGTCACGATTGGGGGTCGAGGTCACGATTGGGGGTCAGGTCTTCGTTTTTCGGTTCCTCGCGCATTTTCGAGATCGCAGGCCGGGAGATGCAGGAAATCCCTGCCGCGAACCCCGAATGTTTCGTGTTCCGGACGCATTGAAGGCGTATGTTTCTTCCTGCCGGGAGTATGCTTGCGGGGGCCGGGGCCCCCCGCGAGTCGGGGCTGGAGCCCCGACTCGCGGCGCTCAACCTCCGCGACATGGCTCTTCAATGGCACGGACACGTTTGCCGAAGCCGAGTGCGGTCATCTGAGATATCCGAGGCTTCGGAGCTGCTGGATCGTGAACTCCTGGTTTTCGTGAGTCGTCCAGTAGTCCGGTTCGAGGTCCGCGTACGAGGCGACTCGCGTCTGGACTTCCTCGATACCAGGGAATGGCTCCGCCATCATTCGATCTGACGGAAGGCTGAGCAGAGCGAGAAGCGATGGCAGAACTCCCTGGATCGAGCATCGGCCGGCCTCGCTCGTCGGGGGAGCGGGCGAAATGATGACGAGCCCGTCCGGCGAGAGATAGTGTTCGAAATCTCCGAAATCCCACCCGTGGTCGGACATCAGAAAGACCGTTGCGTCGTCGCCAAACGCTTTCGTCAGCATCCCCACGGTGCGATCGAGCTCCTGATACGCCTCTGCAAGCCGGGGTGAGAGGGGTTCCGCGGAAACCGATGGGCCGAGCCTGTGCTTCAGCATGTCGAGCGCGTGCGTGTAATAGATGCCGAGGTCGTAGCGTTGCGAGGCGAACATCTCCGCCGCCAGACGCGACTGCCGTCGCTCTCGACGAAGCTCCTTCGAGTGGTCGAGAGGGGTGAGTTTCTCGAATTCATTACGGTCATCGTCCGGCTCGTTGGTCCACCGGGTTCGTCCGAAGCGGGACGAGAATGCCTCCCATTCGCTCATGCGAGGTACGACGAAGGTTCCATCCACTCGCTCCGGCGCCTCGGGGAACGGAAGAGGATCGAACACCGCGACATGTCGGCCTGCCCTGGTCGCGATCGTCCAGAGCGGGGGTCGCTCGAGATCGCGGCTCGTGATCGGCCGCGAGCTCCACAGCCAATCGGGTCCCGCGGCCGGCAGAACGCGTTCGAGCATCCAGAGCGAATGAAATCCGAAGCGCGGCAGGCGGACGATCTCGTGCGACAGCCCCGCGAAACTCCATCGTTCGTAAGCACCGACGCCGTTTGATGGCGATGGCGCTCCGGTATAGGCAGTCGTCCAGATCTCCGCCGAGAATTTGTAATTCTCGTTATCCAGGCCGCAGGCTCGTCCCGATTCGAGGAGCTTCCGGAGATTTGGAAGATGATTCGATTCGGTCAGGTCAGCGGCAATGTTCGGATCGAGCCCGTCGATACCGATGAAGAGCAGCCGGCCGGCCGGCTGAACGCCGCTCGCAACGGTTGCGGAGCCCGCGTGAAGAAGACCGAGTCTCTCGATCGCCTCCGTTCGTTCACGGTCCGGCTCGAATGCCGTCACGATCAATACAAATGTCGCATTGATGACGATGACCACGAGGACCATCGCGGCGGCCCAGCGGAGCCCGGACAGGTGAGCCGTTTTCACCGCGATCCCGATGATCGTGATCGCCGCCAGAATGGCAGCGATCAGGAACGACGCTCCGATCAGTCCAAGGTGTGGATCGATGGACAGAAACTGGTGTGCGGGCTCGAAGCGGACGGCCCATGTCAGGAGGAACAGGGCCGCAACGTAAAGGCCCACGGCGGTTCGGAGCGGAGGAGAGCCGACCCGGCGGCTCCATAGATGTGCGGCGACCGTCAGCAGCGCGATGCCCGGCATCAGAAAGATGAAGAAATGTCCTGCGAGAAGGACGAGATCCCGGGTCGTGAGCCAACGGTCGTTGATTGCGAAGGTCCAGACGGCGAGCGCCGCAGAGATGACGGGCGCCGTGGCCACCGCAAGCAGGACGAGACGCATCGTTGAATGGCCCGGCCGGGATTCGCTCTTCATCCGTACGCGATGATACATGGCCGGTTCCTTTCAACCACCGGTCTCCGGGTCTTCGCCACCGGACGAGTGAACGGCTATTCTTTGATCGAGCTATACCAGCGGGAGCGGCTCTGAAGAGCACTGAAACTCACTGAAGATAACCGAGGGATCGTAGTCGCCTTTCGGTTTCGGGATCGAGCTCGGCGGGAGCCGACCGTGGTGCTGCCTCCACTGCATTGCGCCAGTCATTCACCCGTGTCGCCATTTCATTCGCCCGATCACTCGGAGCCAGATTGTGTCTTTCCATCGAATCAGTCGCAAGATCGTAAAGCTCGACGTTGCCATTCCATCCCACGATCACCTTCCATCGCCCGTCTACGAGCGCGGTGCCGGGACGGCGCGCCGGTGAGGAGGCGAGCGCGCCCCTCATCGGGAAAGTTTCGCTGATCACTGGATAGTCCGCCTCCCGCTCCGCCATGATCGCCCAGGCGTTGATCAGACTCACCGGCTCGTCAATCACCGTTCCGGTCCTCTGGCCCGGGCGTTTCACCACGAACGGCACCCGGATCTGATCGTCGTAATTCGTCGAACCGTGGCCGATGAATCCATGTTCGCCGAACGACTCCCCGTGATCGGAGATGACGATGATCAGCGTTTCGTCGTAGAGACCGCGCGTGCGCAATTCCTCGAACAGGCGCCCGAGCTGATCGTCGACATGGGCAATCGCTCCGTCGTACTGGGAGATCAGATGGGCCCGTTGTCTGCCACTGATCTCGAGATTCCCCTTCCCCATCGCGCCCTGGAGGCCATCGGCGAGATCGAGCGACTCCGTTGGATCCCTCCCCTCGAACCGATCGTCGAATGGAGGCGGAGGAATCCGAGGGACGTGAGCGTCCATGTAGTTGATCGTCAGAAAGAACGTCCTGTTCCTGGGCCGCCCATCATCGAGATACCGCAGGACGAGCCCGGTGATCTCTTCGGCGGGACGAGGGATGAGCCGCGCCCGCCGAGGGAGCTCGATCATCGATTCCACGAGTCTGCCGATCCCGTTTCGAAGGTAGAAATTCCATTGAGATCCAAGCGGAATGCGCGACGGTCGTGCATCGAGATGATGGAAACCCTGATCGAGACCGAACTTGTCGCCGAAATAGGCGAAGTTCGACGCAATCGAAGCCGTCGCATAACCGCGTGCCGCCAGCTCCTCAGCGAGCGTCAGCGACTCGTCTGGCAGAGCCCGACCCCACGCCGCCCCCTCATCGTAGTGCGCACCGTGCTCCGAGGCGAACTGCCCGGTGAAGACGGATCCCATCGTCGAGAGCGTCATGTTCGAAGGTGCGTACGCGCGCCGGTACACGGTCGCGGCTTCTGCAAAATCATCGAGATGAGGGGTGGTTCTTCTCTGGTAACCGTACAGCGACATGTGATCCGCACGAACGGTGTCGAGGACGATCAGGAGGATGTTCGGTGCGGCGGCCGGGGATGGAACCGAAAGGGTCGGGACGATACGGGGTCCTGGCGGAACGATCGCGAGCGCTCCCGCCATAATCGCGGCGGAGAGAGCGAGTGTCGCCGGAGAAGGGATCGAAGCCTTGCTCCTCCGCAGCGCGAACGCGACTACGGCGATTGCAAAGATGCTGGCGATGGCTGCCGCGCCTCGCACCATACGGGTCTCGCCGTAGAGCATCTCGCGCGCGATCCAGAGCGGCGCGAGGAGCATCAGGCTCACCATCCACCCGTTCATCCTCATGGCAAGAGCGATGACGCCGGCGGTCAGCGGGATCAAGAGGGCAAGCGAAGCCGGCGTTGTGGCGAAATTGAGAAGGAAGAGAAGGACCAGCGCGGGCGCCGCCATTGGGCCGAGGAGCATCCCCGCGAGCGGATAAATGACGAGGAGGACCAGGGTGAAGGCGGGGTGAGGAGGGACGAAAGTGTCCGGAAAGATGAAACGTCCTCCATAGACGACGAGAAGCGCCTCGATGGCTCCGTACGCGGCCCATACCCCGGCACCCTCGAGTTTTGCGCGCCAGCCGCTCCATGCAGTGCTCCGCGGAGATCTGAACTGCCGCCAGAGACTCATCGCGGTTCAGAATAGCAGTCCGCAGGGAACGGAGACAACGCTCCGAGCCTCCTGTCCGACAGCTGACTGATGCTGATCGGAAGCGCCGGCGGCCACCCTCGGTCGGATCGGACCCAAAAGGGCCATCACCTGCGCCTGATAAAGCGCCGCACGCTCGCGGCCATTCTGAAAAGAGGGTGTCTCTCTATCCTCTCCAGGCGCTCCGAACGCATTCGGTAGTGCGTCATTTCCTCTTTCAACGGAACGATCTGATTCATCGTCGCGAGCGAGTCGATCGAGAAAGCGTAGTCCGGCTCGTGGAAGAGCATCCAGGTCTGCCCTCCGATGTGGAACCATTCGAGCTTCCGACACTTCAGCCCCGCTTCGACCGCGAGCTGTTCGATGGTGGACACGCGATAACGGACGGTATCTGGATACACCCACGCATCCCCTTCGTAGTCGTGGTCACTTTCCACGAAACTCGCTGCGAAGAGGCCGTGTGGCTTAAGCGATTTCCGCACCTCGTTCAAACAACGCTTTATCTGGGAAAGGGAAGCATGAGAGAAAATCGATTGTGCAAGAACGAAATCGAACTGCACGCCGAAACCCGAGCAGGGGAAATCGGCTTCGTAAAGGAATCGCGGTTTCTTCAAAGCCGCGAGCTCGGAGCCAATCTCGCGGTCGATTCCTTCCTCGACGAGCCATCGCTCAGGCTCGATACCGAAATAGCGTTCGGGCAGCAGGTAGACGAGAAAGAGTTTACCCGCACGCAGGGATCCGCAACCGATGTCGAGCAAGGTGTGCTCCTGGCGCAGGCCGAGCAGAGTCATCAGGGAGAACTGCATGTGTGAAAAGATGTCGTAGGTCTGAGTGTCTCCTACGAAGGCTCGATAGTGACGGCTGCCCGGCGTGGTACCGGCTCCCGTATCAGGTTTCGCGTTTCGGCTCATTTCGTAACGCGGGGTTCGTCGATGGGTTTCAGCTTTTTGTTTTTCGGTTCCATGTACATTTCGTATTCGGAAGCATTCTACTCGTGGAGAAACACCCGTCCGTCGCGACAGTACAGAGTGAACCGATCACGATCCCGGTCGATCGAGCCCGGCCGTTTCGAATGCGACTCCTCATCGAATGCCGAGACGCGCCGATAAGTCGCGCCGACATCCTCCCGGTAATGAGGAAGGAGACCGTGGAGAAAATGCCAGACGCGCTCGGCCGGCCACGTCTCCCAGTCGATCGTTCTCGAACGGTCGGGTACTCGCGGCGCCTGCGTGACCGTCACGGGATCCTGCGGCACGGTCTCCGCGGAGCCGCGTGCGATGGCATCGAGCGTTTCAACCAGCAGCCGTGCACCCTCGGCTCGCACTCTGACAGCGAGATCGTCGACCGGCAACCCCCGCTCGAGCGGGAACGAGATCCTCGCGTGGATGTCGCCGGCATCGAGCTCCGGCGTCACGCAGTGAACCGTTACGCCGGTTTCCCGGTCGTCCTCGTGGTAGATCCAGAAGAATGGGAGCGGTCCCCGGTGTCGCGGGAGAAGGGACGGATGCGCGTTGATCGCCGGAACGGTCAGCGCGCTTTCCGGCAGAAGCCAGGGGAAGCCCGCGATGCAAACGATCTCCGCACCGTAGCTCGCGGGATCAAAGGTCGCGAGATCCTCGCGGCCGATCTCGATCCTCCTGTGCAGGAGGTTGCCGAGACGGGCCCTGAGCCCCCGGCGCTTCGGAACGACGTAGCCCACCACCTCGTGCCGGCGCCGGATCGCATCCAGTGCGGCCGATGCCGAGCCCCCTTCGCCGAGCAGTAGAACTTTCACGACAGCCCGAACCCCTCGAGCCAGAGCGACGCCGTGTAGGCACGCCACACCGCCAGCCCGTCGTCATGCGATCCGTAGAAGTAGTCCTCGATGAACGCCTCGAGCTTCCGCGGATCGGTGAACGGGATTTCGCCGATCGTCGAGCAGATCTGCTCGCGATGTTCACGCAGATCGATCCATTCATTCGAGGAGACGATGGCTCGTTTGGCTCTTCGCTCCGTGACCTTTGGTGAAACGATCCCGCGCGCGGTCTCGAGAAGCACGCGCTTCCGCTCTCCCCCGGCAACCTTCAGCCTCGCCGGGAGGCGAAATGCCAGCTCGACGATCCGGTGGTCGAGATAGGGCACCCGCGCTTCGACTCCATGGGCCATCGAATTGCGATCCTGATGCTCGAGCGTCGACGGAAGGTTGGTGCGGAACGTCTGACTGAACAGAATCGAATTGAGCGCCTCGTCGAATGGACCATCCTCCCACCTGGCGAGAGGAGTCTCGACCGCGCCGTCGAGCCAGCCGTAGGATGGCACGCGGCGCCGGATGAGCTCTCCCCTGAGCACAGATGCCGCCATCCGAAGCGCCCACCGGCCGTCCCTCCGAGCCGCGCCGATCAGATCCCGCATTGCGGCGCGGAGCTGGCCGCGGCGGATGAGATCGACGAGATGCGCCTTTTCGTAGAAGCCGTACCCGGCGAAGATCTCGTCGGCACCGGCGCCATCGAGCACGACTTTGAGCCCGTGCTCCGAGGTCATCTGGTAGATCCGGTAATGCGCGAGGAGATCGAATCCGAGAAGCGGTTCCCCCTGCGCCATCACGACGTCCCGCGCCAGGCTCCAGCCCTCGTGGGGACTGAACAGGTCGAAGGTCGCATCGATCCCACCCTGCTCGATGACCGCGCGGGCGAACTCCGTTTCATCGAGTCGAGAATCCTTGTGCGCGAAGGTGAACGAGACGACCGGGCGGTCGAGCCGCGCAACCGCCAGGCGCGCGAGAGTCGACGAATCGAGCCCTCCCGAAAGAAGGATCCCGACGGGGACGTCCGCGCGCAGATGTTCGCCCACCGAGCGGCCGAGCAGCGAGCGCAGCTCCGTCACGGACTGGCCCGCGTCCGCGTTCTCGTCGACGCCCCCTTCGAGTTGCCAGAACTCGCGGAAGACCGGCGGTCTCGGGTCGCGGAGATCGATCTCGAAAATGCTCGCAGCCGGTACGGGACCGACTCCCTCGAAAAACGTTCCGTCGCGGTCCTGCGGCGGAAGCCCTCGCATGAACTCGACGAGGCGGTAGGAGTCGACGCGGGGACCAGAGTCCGAAGCTCGCGCAACGGTTGCCGGCTCGGAGCCGAACACGATCCGCGAGGTCCCAGCCGAGACATACATCGGCTTGATGCCGAGCCGGTCGCGGCTTCCAACCAGCACACCCCGTTCGAGGTCGATGATGAAAATCGCCCACATCCCCCGAAATCTCCGGAATGCGTCGTCTCCCCACCGTTCCCAGGCCGCGAGCGCCACTTCGGTGTCGCTCCGGGTCGAGAGCTCGATACCCTCCCGTTCGAGCTCGTCCCTCAGTTCGACGTAGTTGTAGATCTCGCCGTTGAGAGCGATCCATCGTCTGCCGCGTCGCAGCGGAGCGTCCGCCCCGGGATCGAGATCGATGATCCTGAGCCGCCGGAAGGAGAGGACGAGGCGGGCCCGAGCGAGCTCTTTTTCCGGGATCGCCCTGATGAAGTCGTAGCGCGTGCCTTCCATAGATTCGGAGACGACGAGAAGTCCCTCGCCGTCGGGACCGCGGTGGCGGAGGTCGTCGTGCATCCGCGCGAGCGTGGATCGCGACAGGGGCGCTGCACCGTGACTGCGGAGGATCAGACCGATGCCGCACATCAGCAGCGCTCCCGCGGCGAGGATCGCAATCTGATGCGTCCCGAGGAGAACTCCGGAAACGGAGACGCGCACGAGTTCGGGTTGAGGAATTTCAAATCGAGCCGAAGGGGCGTGGTAGACTGAATCCCGTTTCGAGGTCCGCCATGTTCCAACGCATCACTGAAATCTATCATTACCTGGGCGATCTTCTCCCCGAAGCGGAACCGTGGCATGGCCTGGCGCGGACAGCGATCGTGATCGCGGTATTCGGCTCGGTCGTGGTCGCGCTCGAGATCTACTATCGCCGGAACCTCTCGCGCTACCGGCGGAAGGGCTTCGCGACGGACGTGGTTTACAGCTTCTTCTATCAGGGCGGGCTCTACAACCTGCTCATTTACATTCCGGTCTTCGGCTCGCTCCAGCAGAGCCTCGACTTCGCGAGTCTGGGTCTCCTCGAATCGATCCCCGTGGTTCCGGGCTTCATCCTGTTCTGGCTCGTCGCGGACTTCCTGGGGTATTGGATCCACCGGCTGCAGCACACCTCTCCGCTCCTCTGGGCCTTCCACAGGATTCATCACGCTCCAGAGGAGATTACGTTTTTGACTTCAAATCGGAACCACGTGTTCGATCAGTTCATCGCGAACGCGATCATGTTCGTACCGATTCTGATTCTCGGCGTCCCGAAAACGGTCTGGATTCCGATGCTGATTGCCCACTCGCTGCTGGAGTCGCTGCAGCACGCGGCCCTCGCCTGGAAGTTCGGCCCGCTCTACCGGGTCGTCGTCAGCCCACTTTTCCACAACCTCCACCACTCGGCGGACGAGAACGAGTACAACGGCAACTACGCGAAGATCCTCTCTGTCTGGGATTTCGTCTTCGGGACGGCGGTGGACCGCGACGAGCTGCCCAGGCGCTACGGAATCGAGGGAGTGCAAATCCCCGATTCATTCAGAGGTCAGCTGCTGACGCCGTTCGTCGATATCTGGCGTGAACGGATTCGAACCCCGAAGAGAGTGTCCCCCGCGTCATGAACTGGTTCGAAGAGATCATCGCGACCCTGCCGGTCGGCGAGATTCCGAGCCTCACGATGAAGAGTCTCGGCTTCTACGCCGCGCTCGTGGTCGGATTCGTCGTTCTCGAGCGGGTGCTCGGGAAGGATGTTCAGCGCTATCGCCAGAAGACGGTCGCCTACGACTTCATCTACTGCATCTTCTACAACGGCGGTTACCTGACACTGATCGTCTTCCCCTTCCTCAAGATCACCGAGTGGTCACTCGCACCTCACGGAATCGATCTGCTGCCGGGGATGTCGATGATCCCGGCCGTCATCATCTTTTATCTGGCGACCGACTTCGTGTTCTACTGGTCGCATCGCGCGCTCCACTCGAAACTGCTGTGGCCGTTTCACTCGATCCACCACTCGCAGCGCGAGCTCACATTTCTGACGACGGCGCGATTCCACGTGTTTGACGTGATGTTCCTGACGCTGACGACGGCGGTGCCCGCAGTGCTTCTCGGATTCCCGAGCCAAGCCGTCTATCTGACGGTTCTGCTCATGGCGCAGGACAAGGTGCAGCACGCCAACCTCGACTGGACGTATGGCCCCCTCTACGGGCTCTTCGTGAGCCCGCGGTTCCATCGGATCCATCACTCGGCGGAGCCGGACGCGCACGGTCACAACTTCGGGCGGCTCTTCTCGGTCTGGGACTACGTGTTCGGCACGGCGCATCACAGCAAGGAAGAGCCCGCGGAGTTCGGTGTCCGGGACCTCGAGCTTCCGGAATCGTTCCGCGCGCATTTCACCTACCCGTTCCGGACGCTCTGGTCGATGTACGGCAGGCCGCGCAAGCCGACCGAGTCACGGGTCTACTGAGAAAACCCCACCCAGAAACGTGACGGTGCGGAAACCTTTTTTCCGTTGCGGGAGATCGGGATCAGTTGGCGAGGCCGAGCTTCAGCCGGATCCTTCTTGGAATCGACTGGCGGATGAAGTAGCCCGTCAGGCGGCCATGTCCCACCGGATCGCCCGCGGAGAGAAGATCGTCGAGCTCCGGCGAGATCAGAAGGTCGACCACGAGATGGATCCGGTCGCTCGCGCCGTCGTTCCGAACCGCATGGGGAAAGCGGACGTCGACGCGCCAGGTCTCCCCTTCTCTCATCCGGACGACGCGGTCGGCCACGGTGAAGGTGACGCGATCGTTGGTCTGGAGCGGGACGTGGAGCCGGACCAGATTCGGATCGATCTCCTCCATCGGGTCGGAGTGGCGGCGAATGATCCCGCCGGGTCGCAGCCGCATCAGTCTCACCCGGTTTCGCTCCCCCGGGAAACGGTCGATCGCCACCTGTAGTGCAGGGGTGCGCTCCAGCGCCTCGGTGGCCGCGAAGCCGGCTCCCCGGCTCCGCTGATTCGTCCGGTCGCCGCCCTGCGCCCAGAGCGAAACGGACTCCCACCCGCCGTTGTGGTACGGCCCCTCGTGGACCTGCCACCATTCCTCGGGAAATGGGCGAACCTCGGCCATGATGGCCGCGGTTTCGAAGTCGAGAGGCGCGCGGACCGCGATCGGGTACGGCGCCAGGAAACGATTGAGTTGACCCATGCTCCGCCTACCCTCTATCATGACGCAACTTCTCAGGGTCCGTCCAAAGAGAATGATGAGCACCACCAAATCCGATACTCGTTACCGCAGCAATCCCGCGGTGGAGGCGGCTCCGCTTCAGAACGAGTCAGTGCTCTTCAATCCGGAAACGAACCGCTTCTGCCTCCTCAATCGAACGATGGCGTTCATCTGGTCGAATCTCGAGGGCTCGCCTACCGAGCGCGAGCTGATCGATCAGGTCTGCAACAAGTATTCGGGTACGAGCCGCGAAACGGTGGAGTCGGATGTCCGAGCGGCGCTCGAATCCCTCGTTGACCTCGGCCTGGTCGCCGTGGAAGATCAATCCGTGGAACAAAGCGCTTCGTGAGAAGCGAAGGAGGATAGACATGAAGGAAAGCGATGAAACTCTGAACAACGAAGCAGCCGAGGAGTACGAGGCGCCCACCGTCCGGGTGCTTGACGAAGCGGAAGTCCTGGCTGCGATCCAGATCAATGCCACCGGAACCAGTTGGTGGGTGATGTAGCTCGGATTTCGGGCAGCTGCGGCTCCTCAGGGTCACCTTTCATTCTCAAAGAAGCCTCCCCTTTCCCGTGCCGCTTCCAGCTCGGCGATGCTGTCGTGTCGATCGAGGGTGATTCAGCTCTCGAGCGAAGGTTCAGCGCCATTCTCGGTGATTGCGCGACTGAGAAGGCCCATCGGGATCTCCCGTCCGTATCCGTGACCGTCCTCGAAGGTCGAGCTGTTCTCGCCTACCCCGGATCCCGCCTTGATCTCGGCGGGTTTCTCGTGGGGCTGATGGGAGCCGCGGCGCTTCCGGTCTCGGACGACGCGGTCCTGCTCGGGGGAGCGAACGAGTGGCGGGGGCAGGTCGCCAACCTCGCGATCAACGTCGCAATGGCAATCCAGCCCGGCGTGATGTTCTTCCACGCCGGATCGGTCAGCCTTTCCGGCCGGGGGGCCATGATCGTAGGGCCGAAGGGAGCGGGCAAGTCGACCCTTTCGCTCGCACTCGCCGCCCGCGGACACCAGATCCTCGGAGACGAGCTGGCCGCCGTCCGGGTCTCGACCGGAGTTCTCCTTCCCGTGCCCCGCGCATGCTCGATCCGCCCCGGCATCAGGAGCAAGCTGATCAGACGGCGGCTCGAGGCGCTCGACGCTGAGCAAGAGACCCTGCCCGACGGTTCGATCAGACAGCGGGTGAGGCTCACCAGCCTCTTTCCCGGAATCGAATTCTCTCCGGTGCCTCTCCACGCCGTGATCTTCCTCCGCTCGTTCGCGGGCAAACCAAGGCTCGAGCGCTTTGCTCCGACGCTGGAGGATTCGACGCTCCTTCAAACGCTTGGTGCCGGCCTTCTCCCTCCGGATCCTCTGCGCGCCTTCCGTCTGCTACGGATTCTCACCTCGAAACCCGCATATCATCTGGATGTCGGCGCGCCCGAGGCGACGTCCGCACTCATCGAACGAACGATGGAGGAATCATGTCACTGACCGTACGACAGCGAGCCGAATGGATCGCCACCTTCCGCTACACCGAGGTCTTTCTCATGGAAACGCTGGCCAGATGGACCCCGACGACTCCGGAAATGGAGGTGAAAGTTCTCTTCGGCCGTCACATCTGGGAGACGGCGCAGCATGCCGATGCGCTCGGGAAACGGACCTACGAGCAGCGCGCGCCGATGCACTTCACCCAGGCTCCCGACGATCAGTTCTCGTCGTGGCTGGATGAGATGGCGACGGTCGAGGGAGCTGCCGACCGGCTCGCGGCGATGTACGACATCACGATTCCGGCGCTGGGGAAGCTCTACGATAAGTATCTCGATCTGACCGACCACCTGCTCGATGCGCCGAGCGTGAAAGTGATCGAGCGGATCCGCTGGGGAGTCGAGAGGATGACGACGGATGTGGAAGAGCTCCGCGAAAAACTTCCCGGACTCCGGGAACGCAGCGACCGGATCGCGAGTCTGCAGAAATCGCTCGAAGCGACTGACCGGTTCGTCGTCCACCGTCGCGACGTTGCCGAGGAGGCGTCGGCATGAACCGCGAAACGATCGAAATCAGAGGCTTCACTCTACGAAAGGACCCCGCCCGCGAGGAGTGTTTCACCGTCGTCCACCGCGACGTCGACATGCACGAGTATGCGGACATGTCGCTCGTGGCGAGACAGGAGCGACTCCACCGGCACATGAACAACGAGATCGGCGGGATCGAGATCGCGGCGCAGATGCTGGTTGACTTTCCCGACGCTCCGTGGGAGCTGCGGATGGAGCTCGCGCGTCAGTGCTGGGACGAAACGCGTCACGTGGAGCTGCTCCACCGGCGGCTCGTGGAGCTGGGGGGCCACAAGGGGCAGTTCCCGATCTCCAACTTCGAATGGTGCGTGACGAATCTCCTCGACCACATTGCCGCCCGCCTGGCGCTGCAGAACCGCACCCTCGAGGCTGGGCAGATGGACATCCTCGGCAAGATCACGCGCGCCTGGCGGGAGGTCGGCGACGATGAGACTGCGCGCGTGCTCGAAGGCATTCTGGCCGACGAGATTCAGCACGTTCGCTTCGCCAACCAGTGGATTCGACGAATGGTGGAAAAGGACAGACGAGTTCTGCTCGCAGTCGCAAACGCGATGGTAACTCTTCGAAGGGCAAACGATGCTCTTGCGCCGGAGCCCGGCGAAGTCAACAAAGTCGGGGTGCCCGTGTCGAATCCAAACAATAAGACTCTCGATGTGAATATCACGGATCGAAAAATAGCCGATTTCACGGATGAGGAAATCGAAGTAGTGCTGCGGCAGGCGGGATTCAAGTCGATCGCGCCAACCGACAAAGGCGCAGGGGCAACAGCGTGAAACCATTGCCAGAGCATCTGTTCGGCGACGAGCCAGCGCGGGATGAAAGATTTCACGTCGAGCAGAGATGGATCAATCTCGCGAACTACGCCAACGGCGATCCGAAGAAGGAGTTCGAGTTCTTCCATCGCCAGATGAACGAGGAGATCAACGGGCTCGAGAACTCGGCTCGCTGCATCAGCGACTTTCCCGATGTGGACTGGGATCTCCGGATGCAGCTCGCCCGGCAATGCTCGGACGAAGCCCGTCACGTCGTGATGTTCCGCGAGATTTTCGAGCGGCGCGGAGGGGAAGTCGGGCAGTTCCCGATCATCAACTTCCAGTACCGGATCATCACCCGTCTCGACTCGCTCGCAGCGAGGATGGCCGTGCAGAACCGGAGCTTCGAAGCGGACGGGCTCGATGCGATCCGCTTCGCACTCGAAGAGGCGCGCGAGAGCGGGGACGAGGAGCTGGCGACGCTTTTCGATGCGCAGCTCGCCGATGAGATCAACCATGTCCGCTTCGCCAATCAGTGGATCCACATTCTCGCGAAGCGCAATCCGGCGGTCGTGCTGAGCGTTGCGCGGGCGCTCACCGAGGCGCAGCAGGCATTTCAGTCGACGATGGAGGGGGATACGGCAACGGTCAGGTACGAAGTCAATGATCAGGTTCGGAAAGAGGCAGGCTTCGACGAGAACGAGGTACGTCTCGCGCGAGAGGCCTCGATCCAGCGGAGGGTCGGCGGGACGTCATGACCGAGCTGGTCCTCCCGAGCGCGAGTGCGCAGGAGAGCCCGATCGCGCCGGCGACGGCCGAAGCTGCGATCGCACGGGGCTGGATCCAGTCCCCAGCATTCGACCTGGCGCTTTTCGTTCTCTCTCCGATCGTGGGTCTCGTGATCGTATTCGCGGCCCTGGCGCATCCTATGGGGGCGATGCTCGGTGTGGCGGCGGCCTTCGCGCTCGGTATTCCGCATTACGTCTCGACGCTCACCTTCTATCTCGGTGACGAGAACCGCACGCACTATTTCAGCCGGCCACTCGCCTTCTTCGCGGCACCCGTCGTCATCTTGGGTCTCGTACTCGTCCTGCGGCTCGTCGACCTCCACTCGCCGGTCATTATCGTGATCTTCGTCTGGAACATCTGGCACGTCTCGCTGCAGAGCGCCGGGATTCTCGCAATCTATCGCAACCTGAACGGCGGACCGGATAGCGAAAAGAGGCTCGCCAAGACGGCTCTTTTCACTCTCGGCGCGACGATGGCCTTCTGGAACCCCGCGACGTTTCCGCCACTCCACGATTTCATCGAGGGTATCCGGATCGGAGCATATCGAGCGCTGACGCTGACGCTGCTGACGGTGGCCACGACATCCGTTCTCGCGCTCGGCTGGAAGATTCTTCGGCGCAACCGGCGGATCTCGGCAGCCGAGGGAGCCTTTCTGATCACGAGCCTTCTCCTGTTCCATCCGTATCTCTGGGTCGTCGACGGCGAGCTGGCGACGCTCGCGATGCTTAGCGGGCATTTCATTCAGTACCTGGCGATTGTCTGGCTGCTGAACGCGAGAAAGTACGCGGCTGCCGAAGGTTCGCGAACCCAGCGGATGCTGGGGGGGATCGGGCGGAATCCTGCGCTCGTGATCGGCTTCATGCTCGCGGTCGGCCTCAGCGCATGGCTGGCCTCGAGGGGCGCCACGTATCTCGGCGTGCCGATGGCGTTCGTGATCGCTCTGAACTCGCTCGCGCTGATTCACTTCCATCTCGACGGTCAGATCTGGGCATTTCGACATCCTTTCGTCCGGCGCACGATCGGGCCGTTTCTGATGCCGGAGTCCCGCCGGGCCCGGAATGAATGAGCGGCTGGCCGCGCCGGCCATGGAACTGCTGGCGCGTACGGGAAAGTCTTTTGAGGCGCCCGTCAGCGGATCCAGCATGGGCTCGACGATCCCGGAGGGATCCGTCGTTCTCGTCGTTCCATCGACTGAGCCGAGGCGGGGCGACGTCGTCGCGTTCCGCGAAGGGGAGAGGGTGATCGCGCACCGGCTCTTCTTCGCAGTCCGAGATCACCTCGTCGTGGTCGGCGACGGATACCCCGTGCCCGATCTTCCGGTTCCGCGTGAGCGCCTCCTCGGCCGGATCGAGAGAGTGAGGCGGACGGCGGAGTGGGAAGAGGTTCCCGGGCGGCCCGGGATCAATCCAGTTCCGCGACTCGCCGCGGCGATCGTCGCGCTCGCGCTGTTCATCTCGCCACTGCTGGCGAGGAAGCTCGCGGCGGGGATGATCCGGGTCCGGTCGCTGCCAGAGCGATCAGACGGATGACTCGCCGAACGCCTCGAACCACCGCTCGAGCGCGAGAATCATCCAGAGTCGTCTCGGATCCTCTTCGCGACGGACGAGCCGGGCGTCGAAAAGCTCGCTTCGTCCAAACCAGGGCGACTCCTGCGCGGCGACGAGGAGCGGGCGCAGGTCGGATTCGAGCCATCGCTTCTGGGGCGTACCGAAACCGAGGCTGTCCGTTCGCTCGACGATCTCCTCCGGCACGTACGGCTCGGCCACCGAATGGAGAATCCTCTTCCGCCGCCGGTCGTCCATCCTGAGCTCTGCCGGCAGCGAAAAGGCGAGCTCGACCAGCCGGTGATCAAGGAACGGAACTCTGGCCTCGAGCGAATGTGCCATCGAGTTCCGGTCGGTGATCCCGAGGACCGTCGGAATGTTCTCGAAAATGACGTCGCGCACCATGGTCCGGTTCATCGCGTCGAAAGGAAGGTCGAGATCGTCGTCATGCTCGAAAAGCTCACGTGCGATGAACCATCCCGGGAGATTCCATCGTGGAAGAATCCGGCGCCGGAGCGGAGAGAGGATCTCGCTCCGGACGAGCCGCAGCGGAAACCCGGGATCGCTCCGCGTGAACAGACCCGCGACGCGGAGAGCGTCGGTCCAACGCCGCTCCTCGGCGAGCGAGCGGACGAGCGTGGGCCGATGCCGGAGGTAGCCGGCGAAGAGCTCATCGGCTCCCTGCCCGTCGAGCACGACCCCGACACTTTCCGCCGCGAGCCCGTGCGTCCGGTACTGCGCGGCCACCGGAAGCCCGGTTACCGGAGTCTCCTGGGCGAGGGTGATCCGGTCGAGATTGGCCGCCACCCACGCGGGGTCCATCGAGATCCGCTGGAGATCGATCGAGTATCGCTGCGCCACGGAGTTAATGAAGGGAGTCTCGTCGAGATGTCTTTCCGGTGCGTCCGGAAGAACGAATGAGAAGGACCGGCGGGTGCCATTCGAGACCGCAGCCAGCGCGGTGACGAGCGACGAATCGAGGCCTCCGGACAGCAGCGTCCCCACGCCCACTTCTGCCGACAGGTGTTCGTTGATGGTTTCCCGCAGAAGCGAATCGAGCTGTTCGACCGCGTCGTCGTACGAGCCCTCGAATCGATCCGCGCCGAGCGTCCAGAACGTCTCGGGACGAAGCTCGACGGGATCGCCGAGACGGAATATCGCCGTTGACGCCGTGGGAAAATGCTCGATCCCCTCGAAGAACGTCCACGAGGGCCGTGGCCGCAGACCGGCGAGATAGCGGGCGATCGAGCGGCCATCGGGCGCAATCGGATCAGAGCCGGCAAAGACGATCTGTTTCGCCTCGGAGGCAAAGTCGATCGCGCCCGCGCGACGATGGACGAAGAGCGGCTTGATGCCCAGCCGGTCTCGCGAGACGACGACTCGGCGCTTCTCGAGATCGATCAGCACCATCGCCCACATCCCGCGGAACTCGCGGAAGCAATCGGTTCCCCACTCGCGGAACGCGGCGAGCGCGACCTCCGTGTCGCTGTGCGTGGTGAACCGGTGCGAACGAGCTTCCAGACGCCGGCGGAGATCGCGGAAGTTGTAGATCTCGCCGTTGAAGGCGATCGCAAAACGGCCGTCGGGCGTGGACATCGGCTGCCGCGCACCCTCGTCGCAGTCCTGGATCCGGAGCCACCGGAAGGCGAGCGAGAGGATGACCGGAGCACCCGAGGCGGCCGCTTCGAGCTCCCCGGGAGATTCGCCGCGGATCAGCTCGAGACGCGAAGTGATCGCGAGAAACCCTTCGCCGTCCGGTCCGCGATGGCGGATCGGGCGGTGCATCTGCAGGAGCCGGTCGACCTCGTGGCGCTCGTGCGAGAGGATCATGCTGATGCCGCACATCATCGTGACTATAACGGGAGCGACCGGCCGAGCGAGCACGGCGGCGTTTTTCGGGAGTGTCGCGCGGAGACCGTATACTCGCAGCGTGGATCTGCCGCCGTCCATCTGGCAAAGACTCAACGATCTCGCCGGAAACTCCTCCTGGCCTCCGCGTCAGCCGCAAGCGATCGACGCGTTTCTCGCAAAGGCGCATTCCGAAAGGCTGATTCACCTTGCGCACGCTGCGGAATTTCGACGGCGAGCTCGGCATGGCGCTCGCGTCACGCCGAGGCCGGCGCGCGGAGGCATCGTCTTCAGGTGCGATTGGGTCCTGGCTGCGCGTTGGAAACTCAGCTACTCAGGGTCCCGAACGGCCGCTTTCTGCTGGATGTCGTCGACGTCGGTCTCGATCAATCCCGTTGAACTGCTGCCGCGAAATCGGGTAATGTGTCCGCCTGAAGGAGTCGCCCATGAAGAAAATCGTCTGCCTCGTTCTCATCTGCCTTCCCAACCTTGTCCTCCAGGCCCAGGATCGACCCCCGGAGGGTCCTGACGGTCTCGCGACAATCGTCGAGGCCGATACCCTCGCCGGACTGATCAATGGCCTCTACGGAGGTGATGGAATCCAGCTCAAAGAGTTCTTCGGCCACGAAGCGCACTTCGAGGGCGAAGGCTTCATCCAGTTCGCGAGGACTCTTCAGTCGACACTCCAGTCGCGGTCGCTCTTTCCCATACCCTCTTCCGTCGGTGCCATCTCCTACTCGTTCAACGAACAGACGGGAACCTACGAGCGGGTCGAAGGCGCCCTCGGTCCCGTACTGGCCGAGCGTGGAACGACCAGCGGCAAGGGTTCTCTCAACATCACTCTCGGCTATTCGACTGCCGAGTTCAGCGAGCTCAACGGCAGCGAGGACATCGGTATCGTCCTGAGGCACTGCCTCCGCGAGGCATGCATCCTGAACAACGATCCCAACCTCCCGATCTATCAGGACTTCATCGATGTGACGATGAACATCAATCTGCGTACCGAAGCGGTCGTCGCATCGATCGTCTACGGACTCACCGACGACATCGATGTCGGCCTGGTCCTCCCCTATCTTCACAATGATCTGACGGTCGAAACCAACGCGGTCATCATCAAACAGCCGGATTCGATCGAAGGCGTTCACAACTTCGACATCGAGCTCGAGACACCCCGGCAGTACGGACGGGCGAGCGCCACCGGCATCGGCGACATCATCGCGCGCAGTAAGTTCCGTCTCCCGGGCCAGCGCGCTTTCGACATGGCGGCCCTGGTCGACGTCAAATTTCCGTCCGGCAAGGAAGAGGATTTCCTCGGTTCGGGTGACCTGACCGTCAAGGGAACGTTCGCGGCATCGAAGCGTGGCACGCGCTTCATCCCGCACGGAAACATCGGATACGAGCTGAACACGGACGACACGAGCCTTTCATTCTTCGAGTACAGGCTCGGATCCGAAGTATTCATCAATCCGCGGGTCACGCTCGCGCTCGACCTCATCGGGATCATCCGCCCGACGATCCCCGAGGAGTTCATCGTCGAGGAGCTCGACCTGCAGCTGCTCGATCGATCCGAGATCGACGGTTCGCTGGCGGCAAAGTTTCGAGTCACCGACAATGCCGTCGCCATCGTCGATCTGCTCGTTCCACTCAACGACGGAGGAATCCGGCCGGACAACTCGATCACTTTCGGCCTGCAGTGGGGTCTGTAAGGTCGGGGTCGGGTCTGAACTTGGAACTTAACTCCGAACAGACTATGGTTTTCTAACGATCTCGGAGTTAAGTTCCAAGTTCAGACCCGACCCCGCCATGAATCTCCCCGCCTCGCTCTGGCCCCGCCTCAATCAGTTCGCGGGAAACGAGACGTGGCCTCCGACCGAACCGCCAGCAGTCGAAAGGTTCATCGCTCAGGCCCGGACCGAGCGGCTCATCCACCTCGCCCATGCCGCGAACTTTCCGGGAAAGCTCGGCCAGATGCTGGCTTCGAGAAGTGCGGAAACAATGGTCGCCCGAGCTGGCGTCGCCATGTTCCACGACGTTCTGAGGAAACTTGCAGAAATGGTCGATCCCATCCCGGTCATCCCGATCAAGGGGATAGCCTACGGCCTCTATCTCTACGACGAGCCGATTCTACGTCCCGGCGCGGACCTCGACGTCCTCGTTCCAATCGAGCACTACCAGGCAACCAATTCACTTCTGGAGTCGAAAGGATATCTCCGCACCTACCCATTCGGCATCACCGGTCACCATCCCGAATATCACGAGTCGAACATCCGCTTCGGCAACGTCCTGCTCGAGGTGCATCACTCGCTGATTCAGCGAAGCCGGCATACCGTCCCGTACGAAATGATTTTCGAACGATCGGTACCACTGACCGATCAGCCGAACGTCCGGAGAATGAGCGACATCGATACCCTGCTCGCCCACTGCCTCGGGTTCGCCAAGGAGCACTTTCAGATGACGCTCTCTCACTGGCTCGATCTCTGGCTGCTGCTCCATCAGCCCGCGATCGTCGCAGCCGACCCTGCGGAGATCATCGAAGAAGCAGAAAGTTGGTCCGTCCTGACCGGCTTTCTGAGCTCCCTCCGGACGCTCCCGTCACTCTTTCCCGAGAGCAATGACCACACACTCGTACTCGCCGCCCAAAGGCTTCCCGCCCGCTCGATCCCGCCCCGCCAGGTCCTCGCCTCGCGCAATCGAAAGAGCCGTCTCGCCCAGATCTACATCAAATTCCGCGCGCTCGACGGCTGGACCCGACGCTGCGCCTTTGCCGTTCAGTTCCTCAGGATGCAGATCGAGACAAGGCTCGGTCTGATTGAGGAGCGCGGCGACGAAGAACCTGGTGGCAGGGTCGTAACGTAAGTGACGAGTGAGCGGCAACGAATCACGATCCCCCGCCCAGATTCTCGCCCGCGCTCCGCCGGGCTCAGAATGACGAGTGTTGTGTCTGCGCGAAGCGACGATCATGGACGTATGTTTAGTCTCGCCACATTCGAAAACTCGTCATCCTGAGCCGCCGAAGGACGGCGAAGGATCTGGGGGCAGGCTCGTGAGTGAACAGTGAGAGCATGGAGACGTTACCTTCGCGGCGTCTCTTCTTTTTTCACTCTTCACTCTTCACTCTTCTTCTTTCACGATCCCCTTCACTTCTTCAGTGACCATCCGAGGTGAAGGCTCCAGTCGGCATCGATCCCGATCTGCGGGATGATCTGCTCGCCGATCTCGACGATCCAGACGACGTCGCCGGTTTCGACAAACCCACCGAGGTGATAGTAGAGCGCCGGATCCTGCATGCTGGAGTCGGTAACGCCGCCGAGGGGTGAGCCGTCGAGCCTGACCGCGACTCGGCCGTGAAACGATCGCCAGACTCTCTGAGTGACGTCGAGGTGAAGGTGTGCAACGTGCGATCGTTCGAGCCCCAGCAGATCGCCCGACGGATCGAGCCAGCTGAAACCCGCTCCCGCCGTCCACCTCCTCTTCGGCCTCTGCCAGCTTCCAACCCAGCCGACCGTCACGTCGATGCCTCCGCTCCCGCGCAATGTTCCCTGTTCCCCGGTCGGAAGATCGAGCGCAACTCCAAAGCGATGATGCGGGCGGTTCTCGAGCCGGCGCGTCAGTCCGATCGTGACGTCGCCGACTCCGCTGCCCTCGAGATCATCCCCCCGGAACAGCACCCCCCGATCGGTCTGCATGTAAAACGCCGTCGACCCTCGTGCGAAAAGATCGCGCCCGAGCGTCTTCCCCTCCGGAATGACGTCGTGCACATTCTCCGAAACGGAATCCAGCGACGGGGATCCGATCGAGATCCAGGGGACCTGCAGCGACAACACCCATCCTGCAGGGAGGCCCGTCGCGGCGACCATGTCGGCTCTCCAACCCTCGATGTCGAGGTGGTACGCACCGTCGTCCGGGAAGGCAGCCTCGATGCTCTCTACCTCGTCCAGACGCAACGGCTCCCGGATCCGCTCGTTCACCGTTCGGATCCGCCGGGTGTGCCACGAACCGTCCCACTGGTTGAAGTACGTCGAGATCAGCGAGAATCGCCACTCCCCCTCCGGCACCAGAACGAAAAATGCCGGCTCCAGCCTCGTAGAGCCGAACTCGGTGGAATCCGTGGGCGCGCTCAGAAACAACTGCTCGCTGGAAGCTCCGCCGGTTGCGAGGAGAAGTACGAGAAAGACCGCCCGAAACATCGGCGAAGTATACAAATCCCGAATCGGATCGCGATCGAAAAGGGTTCGATCGTTGCAATCGCAAGATGCCGGAGGATACGAATGAGAGACGAAATGCTTGCCGCCGTCGTTCGGCGGGCGATGGAACACCAGAGCTTCAGACGAGCCCTGATCGAGGAGCCGCGGGCCGCGCTCGATGCGCATGGCTTCGCGCTCGAGGATGAAGAGTTTCGACAGATCGAGAAGCTCGGCAGCGAGCTCGCAGCGGACGACTCCCGCGAATCGCTGGAACGGATCGCGGATCGTTTCGGAGTGCAGCCGGAAAAGTTCGCCTGAGCCGCGTGCGACGGCTCAGTCCGCGAGTCCGAGCATCTGTTTCAACCGGGCGGCATCGCTCGGGGCATGCGCCTTCTGGTCGTTGTCGAAGAAGATCCAGACACTCTCCATGCTGGCTCGCCAATGCTCGATTCGCTCGGCCCACTCGTGAAGGGTGTCGTCTCCGTAACTCCCCTCGTAGGCCCGCTCGGATGGTCCGTGCAGCCGTACGTAAACGAAATCGGTCGTGACCTCGATCGGGCTCTGAAAACCGCGGAGATCGTAGATACAGAAAGCCGCGCCGTGCCGGCGGAGCGTTTCCACGACGTCGCCCTCGAGCCAGCTCCGGTCCCGCAGCTCGAATGCGTACCGATACGAGTCCGGCAGCACCGAAAGGAACTCGTCGAGCCGTTCAACGTTCTTCTTCCAACGAGGGGGTAGCTGAAAGACGACCGGGCCGGCGACGTCGCGAAGCGGCTCGATCGCCTCGAAGAACCGCCTCACCGGCTCCTTCGGGTCCTTCAGCTTTTTCATGTGGGTGATGAACCGACTCCCCTTGATTGCGAAGCGGAAGTCCGGGGGCGCAGCCTCCCGCCAACCCTCCACGGCGGAGTCCGTCGGAAGCCGGTAGAACGTATTGTTGATCTCGACGCAGTCGAAGGTCTCGGCATAGCGATCGAACATCTCCGGCGATTTGACGTCCTTCGGGTACCAGTTCCCGATCCAGTGGTCGTAATGCCAGCCCGATGTTCCGATTCTGATCTCGGTCATACGCGGAGCCGGTGCGAGGGACGGGCCGGAGGCCGGCCCGGCGATCGATTCCGAAATTGTTCCTTGCTAAAAAGCACGATCGTTCGTATACTAAGCATAAAACAGAACGACCGCTCGTTTACCAAGGAGATCCCGAATGCCCGCATCCGCCCTCGACCTCACCGATTTTCAGCTCAATCCCAAATTCTCCACCTCCTCGCTCGTCCACTTCGACGAGCTCGACCCCTTTCAGATGCTCCACAACTCCCGCTACGCCGCCCACGTCGAGCGAGCGACCGTCGAGCTCTTCCGCTCGCTCGGATACACCTGGAAGCGCGACTCCAGCGAGAACCCCGACCAGATGCATGTCGTCCGCGACTTCCGGATCGAATTCCTCTCCCCCGCCGGTCCGGGTGCGATGGAGATCCGCCTCTGGGTCGAGCGTCTCGGCACGACCAGCTGCGTCTACGGCTTCGGCTGCTACAGCGCCGACGGCCGCACGCTCCACGCTCGCGGCACCCGCGCCATCGTCAAGCTCGACCCCGACACCCGGACGCCGATACCATGGTCGGAGTCCTTCCGCGAGGCCCACAGGGCGCTTCTGAAAGACCTTCCGGCACTGCCATGACGACCCGCGAAACGACGAAGGGGGAGCAAACTCGCCAGCTGATTCTCGATTCGGCTGCCGAGATCGCCTCCTCCGAGGGTCTCGAGGGGTTGACGATCGGCCGGCTCGCGTCGGAGCTCGGGATGAGCAAGAGCGGGCTCTTCGCTCATTTCGGCTCGAAGGAAGATCTTCAGCTCGCAACCGTTGCCCGTGCGCGGGAACGCTTCGTGGAGGCCGTCTTCCGCCCCGCAATGAAGGCTCCCAGGGGAGTCGCTCGGCTCCGGGCCCTCTGCGACACCTGGCTCGACTACGCGATGCAGAAGATCTTCCCGGGCGGGTGCTTTTTCGCTGCCGCCGCCACCGAGTTCGACACGCGTCCCGGACCCGTCCGCGATGCCATTGCCGACGCCTGGCGGGAATGGCTCCTGACGCTCGAGGTCACAATCTCGAAAGCGAAGGAGCAGGGGGAGCTCTCGCCGGACATCGATCCTCGACGCTTCGCCTACGAGCTCAATGCCATCGTCACCTCGGCGAACACGTACTCGCAGCTGCTCGGAGACGAAAGTGTGTGGGACGACACCCGGATGACGGTTCGCGAGCGGCTGCGCTCGCTCGCCGCCGAGCCAGCGATTCAGTGAAGCTGACTCAACTTCATCGCGATCATAGGGTTGATCAGGGCGCCTGATAAGCCGTCCGACGTGTCGGACCCGTCCGACAGGGCCACCGTTCACACTCGTGGCACCGATGCTGAACGCCACACACAGATCGACGGAGGTGCAGGAATGAAAAGACTCTTTGTCCTCACGGCGCCGTTCCTCTTGATCGTTGCTACCGGATGCGGTCGCCTCGCGACGGGCGCGCTCGATCAGGCGAGCCTCTTCGACGTCGAGCACGACATCGTCGAGTACATTCAGGCTCCTTCCGGCTTTCAGGTCGCGAGCGTCGTCGAGGGGCTGACCTATCCGAGCGCAATGACCTTCGGTAGCGACGGGCGGATCTACGTTCTCGAGTCCTACACGCTCCCGGTCCCCGGATACGATGCGCGGATTCTGGTCATCGAGCGCGACGGCTCGATCGACGAGCTCGAGATCGATCAGAGGCCCGAAGGTGCCAGCGCGGTCGGTCTCACGGCGCACGAGGGATGGCTCTACTTCACCCATGAACAGCCGGACGGAACGTGGGGCGCGTTCCGCGTATCCGAGCGGGGAGGCAACGCAGAAACAGTCGCGACCGGCTTCCCGTCGACCGGCGATCACGATCTCAACCACATCGTCTTCAACGAACGCGGCGACCTCTTCGTCGGACAGGGGAGTGCCACCAACTCCGGCGTCGTCTCGTCGGCGGACCCGGTCAATCAGAAGTGGCTGAGCAAACACCCCGGCTTCAGCGACATCCCATGTAGGACGATCCGGCTCACAGGCAGCACTTTCCGCGAGGAGAACGCGCTGACCGAGGCGGAGGACGACATGACGACGACCGGTGCCTACCAGGCGTATGGCGAGTCGGGTGCCACGACGATCGAGGGCCAGTCGATGTGCACGACCGCGATCTACCGAATCAGGCGCGGCTCGTCGGCTCCCGAGATGTACGCGTGGGGCCTGCGCAATCCGGTCGGCCTCGCGTTCGGACTCGATGGAAACCTTTACGTCGCGACGCACGGCGCCGACGTCCGGAGCACGAGACCGATCGTCAACGATCCCGATGCCATCTATCGCGTTCGCGAGCGGGCCTGGTACGGGTGGCCCGACTTCGCGGGCGACCTCCGTCCGTTCACGGATCCGAGATATACCCCACCGGAGAAACATCTGGCCGAAGGACACGACTCGATCGATTTCCTGATCGATCATGATGCGAGCGGTCTCAGGGCTCCCGACCGCTCACTCCTCGTCGCGGCTCTCGAAAAACACGCTGCGGTCGGAGGAATGGCCGTGATTCCTCGAAGCGGACCATTCTCCCGATGGGGAGGCCAGCTTCTGGTCGCGCAGATGGGCGACTTCACGCCGCTGACCGATCCCACGATGGAGGGGAGATCTGGCTTTAGTGTGGTCGCGGTCGATCCGACGAACGGCAACGTGACGACCTTCGTCCGCAACCGCGGGACCGGGGACGCTCTCCCCTCTTCATCGCTCGGTCTCGATAAAGGTCTCGAGCGGCCCGTCGACGTTCGAATCGGGCCGGACGGCTACGTCTACGTGCTCGACTACGGCGTGCTTGAGATCTCGGAAGACGGACAGAAGGTTCTCCCGAAAACCGGACGGATCTTCCGCGTGGAACCGTCGCGGTGAGATCCCTTCCGGCGGCGTGCGCGCTCCTCTTCGCGCTGACAGCGAGCGCGCAGTCCTCCGGCGCGGAGAAACCGGAGCTTTCCGAAACCATCGTCGTCACGGCACAACGGGAGCCTCAGGCGATCGGCGACGCGGTGGCAACCGTGAGCATCATGGAAGAGGATGAGCTCTCCCAGCGCCCGGTCGCCGATCTCGCCGAGTTGATCGATGGATTCCCCGGAACATTGACGTTGCTCTCGGCTCCGGGAGGTGGCCGCCCAATGGTCGTCAGCCGCGGATTCTTCGGCGGCGGCGAAGTGGAGTACTTTCAACTCGTCGTGAACGGCTTTCCGGTTGGTGACGTGGAAACCGGACTCGTTCCGTTGACGCTCTACCCCGCATCCGTTCTCGAAAAGCTGGAACTGCTCCGCACCGCCGGGTCCTCGGTCTGGGGCGACGTCGCGATGGGCGGAATGATCGACGTCACGACCCGGCGACCCACAGAGATCGACGCGTCACTGACACTCGGTTCCGAAGGTCTGTTTCGCGTGGAAGGTCTCCTTCCGATCGCAGAGGGGGGCTCGTTGATCCTTGCCGGCTCGCACGCGGAGGGGGCGCGCCGGAACGCGGGGGAGGAAAATCTCCTCGTCGACGCGAATTATCCGATCTTCGAGTCGTGGCGAGCTCAGATCGCAGTGTCGAGCGTATCTTTCGAGGATCCCGGTCCGGTTCGAATCGACCAGGCAGCGTCCGATCCGGATGCCTCGAACGAGCTCTTCACCGACGACTCGTCCACGACGCTACGGATCATGGCGGGAATCACCGGAGCTCATGACGACATCGACGGAAGCCTCTGGATCGCGTTTCGCCGTCTCGACCAGACGAGAACCCTTCTCTTCGCACCCGAGCTCGGTCTCACGGCAGACCGCGATCTCGAGGCGGGGATGATCGGTGTCCGGGCGCAAAGCCATCGCGCGCTCGAGCTCGCCGGGAAGACCGCCATTTTTCGGGGCGGCCTCGAGGCATCCTCCCGCGCGCTCGATCAGACCTGGCGGGACCGGGCGACTTCCACCTCGGGCAGGTCATCGGGCTCCCGGGTGGCAGCCGGGGTCTGGCTCGTCGGGACGGTCCCGCTATCGACGAGGATCGATCTCGAGGGAGGCCTGCGGTGGGACTCGATTCGGGACCGGTTCGATTCGCGATCGGCGGAGGACGAAGAGCTTTCCCCGCGAATCGGACTGAACCTCGACATCAGTGGAGATGGCAATGTGACCGCACGACTGCTCTGGGCGCGCGCATTCAAAGCTCCCGCGGTCGAGCAGCGCTTCGACCCGAGACCTCTCCCCGGATTCGACGGAACGACCTTCACGATATCGAACGAGCTCCTCCGCCCACAGAGAGCGACGCTCGTCGAAGGTGGTGTTCGCGTCGAACGAGGGCCGGCAGCATTCGATCTCGCGCTCTACGAGATGGATGTCACCGACGAGATCGATTTCGACTCCGCAACCTTCCGCTACGAAAATCTCGCGGCGACCCGTCATCGAGGTGCCGAGCTCGAGATCACCGGATCGACCGGGGCGGTTCGCCACCGGGTTTCGTACACATGGATGGAAGTCGAGCCGGTCGCACCGGCCCGGGCATCGACCCAGCTCAAGAACATCCCCGAGCATCATGCGGATCTCTTTGCATCGGTGCCGGTCGGCCGGGTCGAGGCTTCTATCGGCGTTCACTGGATCGGTGAGCGCTTTCTCGATGATGCGAACCTCTTCAGGCTCGAGCCCGTGACGACGGTCGATTTGCGAGCCGCGACTTCGTGGGGTTCCTGGACCGGATGGATCGATCTCGCGAACATCACGGACCAGCGCTATCCGGAGGTCGGATTCATTCTGCGATCCCTCATCGACGGACGAGAGATCGCCGAGGTTTACCCATCTGGCGGGAGGTCGCTCCGGATGGGACTCAGCAGGACGTTCGGATCATCTGCCCGGGGCGGGCGGGACTGATTCGCTCAGGTGCGACGGCTCACCATCTCCACCAGCCTGGTCACCGTGTTCCAGTTGCGGGCGGTCACCGGGACCCCGAGCAGCCGCTCCACGCTCGCCGCGAGTTTCGACCGGCCGATCCCGTCCGGAGCATACAGATAGAACACGTTCCCACGGATCTCGAACTGCTCCTTTTCGCTTCGCTTCGACTCGAGACCGTCCCGGTCGACGCTCCCGGCTGGCTTGCCCAGAAAGAACAAGTGGAGCGCCCCGGGATCTCTTTCCCCTCCGGACACGGGTTCTTCTTCACTGCCTCATTCAGCTCCGCCCCGCGGAGAATCATCACCTGAGGCGCGAATTCATGGCGTTCTTCAATCGCTTTCGTGATCCGCTTCTCCAGGCCGCTCCGATTCTTTACGGGTGAGCTGAAGACGACGTTTCCGCTCTGGATGTGGGTCTCGGCGTCCTTCAGTCCGAGCTCGTCGAAAATCGCGCGAAGCTCGGGCATCGGAAGCCGGTGACGCCCTCCGACGTTGATGCCCCGCAGCAAGGCTACCCAGACTGGCACCGTTCAATCATCCCTCATTGGGAGGGATATCCGGCGATGCACTTTTTTTCGTTCAGGAACCGACAGCCACTATTTTTGTCACAGACTCGCAATCATTCCCCTCCTCTGCCCTCGTTCGAGGCCAGGCTCGTTGACACCCGCACGTCTTTATGGTTTCTTTCGTCAGCCGCGATCGACCAGCAGTTGCATTCGCAACCGGGATTCACGGCGTTTCCAGCCACCGAACGCTCCAGCCGAAGCTTCCAGGAGGTGTCACCACAGTGAAAGTCGAAGTCCAGACGCAGCTCAACCCGGAAAAGATCGACAATCTCTACGTGATGTTGACGGAGGGTTCCGACGCCCCCCTCAATCTGCCGGAGTCGCTCAACACGCTTCTGCGCGACATGATCGAAACTTCGGGCTTCAGCGGCAGATCGGAACAGATGGTCAGCCTGATCTCCGACGAGCCACGGAAACTCACCCTCGTCGGACTGGGAAAGGCGGAAAAGCTCGACCACAAAGTCGCCCGGGCAGGCTTTTTCCGGATTGCGCATCATGCGCAGAAGAACGTGGACGAGGAGATCGCGGTCGTTTTTCCGTACCGGGTCGGCGAGATGACCGACAAGGAGATGACGGTTTGGGCCGCGGATCAGCTCAGCCATGCAGACTACCGATACGACCGGTACCTGAGCGAAGAGGACGATGAGAATCAGAAAATCGAGATCCACGCCACGCTGATCGCGCCCGAGTCGATCGACAAAAAAACCGGCCGAAAGCTCTCGGAGGAATCTCAGAAGATCGCGGAAGCAGTTCGAACCGCGAAAGACCTCGCGAACGGGCCCGGCAACTTCATCACCCCTGAATATCTCGCGCAGCGCGCAGAGGAGCTTGCAAAGGAGTATGGATTCTCGTGCACGGTGTATGACAAGAAGGCGATCGAGAAGATGAAGATGGGGGGGCTTCTGGCGGTCAACCAGGGATCGGATCGCGAGCCCCGTTTCATCGTGATGGAGCACCGTCCGAGGAAGGCCGGCAAGACGATCTGCCTCGTCGGCAAGGGGATCACCTTCGATTCCGGCGGCATTTCGATCAAGCCTTCCGAGCGGATGGAAGAGATGAAGTTCGACATGTCGGGCGGAGCCGCCGTCATCGGAATGATGCAGGCGGTCGCGGCCCTCGGCATCCGTCACAACGTGATCGGACTCGTCCCGGCGACGGAGAACCTCCCGAGCGGTCGCGCGTACAAGCCCGGCGACATCATCCGGACCATGTCGGGAAAGACGGTCGAGATCGTCAACACCGACGCCGAAGGGCGGATGATTCTCTGCGATGCGCTCCACTACTCGACCCGCTACGAGCCCGACCATCTGCTCGACTTCGCCACGCTCACGGGAGCGTGCGTAATCGCGCTGGGGACAGAGGCTTCGGGGCTCTTCTCGAACGATGATGAACTGGCTCGAAAGTTGATTGATGCAGGCGGACAGGTCGGCGAGAGACTCTGGAGATTGCCCGAGTGGGACGACTATCTCGAATGCATCCGCAGCGAGTGGGCGGACGTCAAGAATTCGGGTGGGCGCTCCGCCGGGGCGATCACCGCAGCCGTGTTCCTCAAGCAGTTCGTGGAGTGCGACTCATGGGCTCACGTCGACATCGCCGGTACCGCATGGGCAGACAACAAGACAGCGAGAGAACGAAAGGGAGCGACCGGAGCCGGCGTACGCGCCACCATCCGCTTCCTGCAGTCGCTCTGACGCTGCTCGCGATTCTGCTCGCCGGCTGCGGCGGCGCTGAGGGGTCTCAGGCCGCACCTCCGGAAACCGGGGCGGAGGAAGAAGAAATTGAATCCGCCGAATCGGCCGAATCGCCGGCGATGCGCTTTCTCCCGAGAGACGAGGACATCGAGGGATGGCGCCTGACCACCGACCCGCGCGTCTACATCGGTCCGGGTGCCCGACGATGGCTTGCCGGGGGTGCCGCGCCGTTTCTCGATTACGGTCTCGTCGATCTCACCGTCGGGCGCTACGAGAGCGAGGTCGGAAACAAGGTCGCCACGGTCGAGCTCTTTCGCTTCCCCGATTTCGTCCAGGCCTTCGGTGCCTGGACCAGCCAGCGCGGCGGAAATACTGAGACCGTCGACCTCGGCAACTCCGCCTTTACCACCGACGAGTCGATCCAGGTCTGGAAAGGACCCTTCTTCATTCGCGTCATCGAGCTGGCCGCACCGAGCTCCGGCCCCCTCTCCGATCCCGGCGCGCAGAGCGTCGCTGCTTCCGACGATTCATCCGATGAGACCGAGCCCGCCGCGGAAGGCTCCATCGGGACTCTGACACGCGTCGTTCTCGAAGACATCCCCGCGGCGGAGGGGATGCCGGCGGTCCTCGGGTTTCTCCCGTCCACCCACCGGATTCCCGGTTCCGAAAAGTACAGCGTCCGCGAGGGGCTCGGAGTTACCTATCTCGGCAATTCATTCACCGTCGATTATGCGCTCCCGTCCGGCAGCCGGGTGACGGGACTGGCGCTCCCCGCTCCCGGCAAAGAGGTCGCCACGCAGATCCTCGAGGCCTACAAGTCCTTTTTCGAACGAAACGGACGCGTGCTCGACGCCGTACCGAACCTCGGGGAAGACAATTTCACCGCCGAGGATCAGTACAGGGGAAGGGTCGTCGCTCTACGCATCGACCGGTTCGTCGTCATCTTCCAGGGCTTCGCGGAAATGCCCGAGCTCCAGGCGCTCGCGATCGAATCCGATCGCCGGATTCTCGATGCGATTCGAAGGGCGCTCGCACGGGCGGAAGCGGAGCGCCGCGAAAGAAGCTGACTCCTCGGTAGCGAGGAATGACGGTTACGCCTCGACCAGACCATCGAAGCGCTCCCTCATGTCGCGAAGGTCGTTCTCTTCGCTGTGACATCGCTCGCCTGCGCGGAGGATCATCCGCGCATGCTCGAGAAGTATCTCCCGCCGGTCCGGCCGCTCGCAGCGGTCCAGGAGGTCGGCGATGCGTTCGAGCAGGCGGATCGTGACCGCGACACTCGAAGCTCCGTATTGTCGAATGTGATCGAACGCGGTATCGCAGATCCCGGGAAAGTCGAACGGTCTGGCGACGAGTCTCAGCTCACCGTCATCATCGAAGTGGTACGGCGAAGGAAAGTCCCGGTTGATCAGTTTCATGAGGCCCTGGCTGATCCGATCGACGCACGCCACCGCGGTGAACGGATCGTTGATCCCGGGAGAGAGCGAACGAACGGCCACCTCCACGAGCTGAAGAATCGCAAACTCGACATCCTGATCGGTGGTCCGCGAAGTCCCGATCTCGAAGGCGTCCGCGAGCTTCTCGAGTTTCTCCTCGTCGAGCTCCGAGCGTGCCCATACGCGCGCGACCGGCGCTCCCTCGGTCACAAAGTCGCCCGGCCGGCGCAGGACCTCCGCGACCATCCCGGATCCACAGCATAAATCCGTCAGCACAGACTCACTGACGAACTGAACGTAACCGCTCTCGTCCGCCTCGATCTCGAAATGGCTGGTCGCCCTCACGGCTTCGAAAGCTTCTCTCCCTCGATCCTCGTCCCCCTCCTTCCAGGCCAGATGTTCGGGATAGATGCGCTCGATACTCGAGTCGAGATCCCGGGATACGACACGGACGATGACGTCCGCCTGAATCGAGCGCGATACGTGATGGATGAAGTAGATGAGTACGGCCAGACTCGTGAGCGCCAGACCGACTCCCAAAGTAACCGAGAGGTACGGTACGAACGCGCGGTTTTCGGTTCCTCTGATGCTGGGAAGAACGAGAAGGCAGTAAATGAACGTCGCGATGAACGTTCCGAGAACGAGCTGGTTCGCCCGATCGCGCATGAAGTTTCGGAGAACACGAGGGCCGAACTGTTGCGAGGCGAGCGAGAGCGCGACAATGGTGATGGAAAAGATGACGCCGGCGACCGTGATCATCGAACCCGCGATGGTCGCGAGAATCTGTCTCGCACCTTCCGGACCCCCGCCGTAAAAGAAGACGAAGGTCTCGGCAATCTCGAATCGGTAGTGGCGGTCGATGTAATTCGCGGTCCACACCGCGACGAGCGCCCCGATCGTCATGACGGCCGGGACGAACCAGAGGCTCGATCTCAGCACGCTCCAGAGCCACTTGATGCGCGAGAAATTCACGGACGCGGGCTCTGCGAGGACGATTCCACCCGGCTCATTTCACCGCCAGAACGCTCGAGTAGAACCTCCAGACATAGTCGACGGCCGACACGATCGCCAGGATCACGACCACCCAGAGCACCGCCGGCCCGAGCCACTGCAGCTCACCGAGTTTCTCACCGAGGATGAGCAGCGAGATCGCGATCACCTGCGAAACCGTTTTCCCTTTCCCCAGCTTGGACGCCGGCATGTCGATCCCCTGCTGCGCAGCGACCGAACGGAGACCCGAGACCGCGAACTCACGGCCGATGATGACCACGACCATCCATGCGGACGCGAGGCCGAGCGCCACGAGCGAAATGAACGCCGCCGAGATCAGCAGTTTGTCCGCGATCGGATCGAGCAGCATCCCCAGTCTCGTGATCTGGTTGAACCGGCGTGCGATCCATCCGTCGACCAGATCGGTCACCGCCGCGAGGAGAAAGATCCCCAGTCCCACATACTCCTTCGCCTCGAACTCGGTGAGCAGCGCGACGACGAGAAAAGGGACGAGGAAAACGCGAAAAAAAGTCAGCGAATTGGGGAGATTGAGAATTCTCCTCGAAGCTTCCTCGTCAATCTCATTGACCGCCTCCGCCGGGGCGACTTTGCCAACCGGGCGCGGCTCATCCTCGGATATCTTCACCTCACCGATCTTCATTCTGCCCAGCATACCGCGCCCTATCGGCGACGGGAATTAAATCGGATCTCGCTTTCTTTCGAATGGCCGTTCCCACCGTGGTCCGTGGCGATGCGAAAGTGGCGGAATTGGTAGACGCGCCAGCCTCAGGAGCTGGTGACCGCAAGGTCGTGGGGGTTCGAGTCCCCCCTTTCGCACCAGCTTCTCACTTCAGCCGTCGATCTGAGCGAGCTTTTCCAGAATTTTCTCGATCCGCCCGCGAACTTCCTGCCGCTGCTCCTCGAACGTTTCACGCTCGTCCTCGAGCTCTGCCAGCCGCTCGGCACCCCCGGATAGATCTCCGAGCCGTGATTCCGCCTCTTCGAGTCGCCCTACGAGATCGTCCCGTTCCGCCCGCAACTTCCTGATCGTTTCGATCGCCTTCTCGACCTGAACCGCGAGACGATCGATCATCTCGACGCCGCCGGGCCCGATCAGCTCCATCTGCTTGTCGTCCTTTTTCGACTCTTTCTTCGCCAATCAACTCTCCTTCATTCGCTCTCGATCGGCAGCTTCGAGGCAATCGTCTTTTTCAGCTGTTCGTGCGTCTTCTCGACTTCTTCCTGACTCAATGAACGATCGAGCACCTGGTACCACATCGCCAGCGTCGTCTTCACTTGCTCGTCATCCGGACTCGCGAACCGGTCCCACAGACCATAATCGGCGAGCTCCTCGGGACGCACGGCTTCCAGCACCCTTCGGATCTCGGTCCAGCTCAGATCAGGATCGTGTCTGAACGCGAAAGCCATCGGAACGCCGGGATATCGCGAGACTTCCTGCATTTCGACGACCGGTCGCGCCTTCAGGAACGGCTCGAGCGAGATCTCCGCCGCGACGACCGTCGTCTTCAGCCCCAGTCTGGAGCCGAATCCGGAATCGATCTGGCCGACGACCGCGACCCGCTCCCCGTCGATCGACGCCGCCGCTGCATAGCCATCCCGCGCCCATTTCAGCGATGCCGGTTCCCATTCGAGAGCCGCTCCGATTCTCTCGGCCAGCTCATCGACCACTCCCCGGGCGTCGAAAAAGTCCACGTCTCTGGACTTTTCGTCCCAGTGTCCGGGGCGGGCACCCCACAGCGCGATTGCGGCGCGAGCGCTCTCCGCGGTTCCATCCCGGAGCTCGTGATACGTCCTGCCGGCCTCGAAGATTGCCCCCTGACGATTCCCGTACGACCAGTTCGACGCGGCCGCTTCGAGCAGGCCCGGAATGATACTCGTCCGCATCGCTGCAGTATTTTCGGACAGCGCGTTCTCGACGATCAGCGGCTCCTCCTCCGAAATCTCCGCCAGTTGATCGATCCGCATGAACGAGTACGTGATCACCTCGCTCAGACCGAGAGACACGAGAACGTCGCGAACCCGCTCTTCCAGCTCCCGGGCCTCATCTCGGCGAACATCGCCGGTCGAAAGCCTCGGAAGTGCTGCCGGAATCTCGTCGTAACCGTGAATGCGGAGGATCTCCTCGATCAGGTCGATCTCCGAAGCGATGTCGCCTCGCCACGAAGGAACGGCGACTCGGAGACTCTCCCCGGCTGGCTCCACCCGCATTCCCAGGCCTTCGAGAATCCGTTGCGACTCGTCGAGGCCGATGGCGCCGCCCGAGAACATCGCGATTCTTCCAGCCCGGACTTCGACGACGGTCGGCTCGGGGAGATTCACGATCTCATCGGAGAACGCGAACGGAGCTCCTCCTGCCTCATCGATGATCAAGGCGGCACAGCGGCGAATCGCCTCTGCTGCATCGCCCGGATCGACGCGGCGCTCGAAGCGATACGACGCGTCCGTGTTCAAATTCAGACGACGCGAAGCCAGACGGATCGTCACCGGGTCGAACCATGCGCACTCGAGCAGCACGCGTGTGGTGCCTTTGTCGATCTCGCTGTTCTCGCCCCCCATGATGCCACCGAGTCCGACTCCCCTCGTTCCATCGTCAATGACGACGGTGCGAGGATCGACAGTCCTCTCGACGCCGTCGAGCGTCGTGAGCTTCTCTCCTTCTCGACCGGGGCGCACGACGATTCGATCTCCCTCGAGCCGCTCGCGATCGAAGGCATGGAGCGGATGGCCGAGCTCGAGCATTACGTAATTGGTCGCATCAACGATGTTGTTGAGAGGCCGCAGTCCGACGCTTTCGAGCCTGCGGCGGATCTTTTCGCTCGATGGCCGGACCTCGACTCCATCGATCGCGAGAGCGGCGAAGCGGCCACACATCGCGGGAGCTTCGATCGAGACCGGCCAGGCATCGAGACCTTCGACGTCGACGAGGTTTTCGACCGGCCGGACTTTCCGATCGACTGCGGCGGCGAGCTCGCGCGCCATCCCTCTGTGGGACATTGCATCGATCCGGTTCGTGGTGATCTCGAGCTCGACCGTTCTCCCTGCAGGTGACGTTTCCACTCCCTCGACCGCATGGCCAATCCGCGTCAGCGTCTCGTCGAATGCTCGATCGTCGATCCCCTCGAGGTCGATCCAGTCGCCAATCCATTCGGTGAGCATCTTCATCGTTTGTCGTCCCCCGGTGAGAAGTCCACGCGGCTGATCACCGATGCCGCGGCGTCGTGGGGATTGTTTCGTTTCCGGAGGACGTCATCGAGAAGCGCCTCGTAATCCTCCTTGGTGATCGTTTCGCCTACGAGGCGATTCATGAATGTCTCCTTGAGCTGAGTCTCGATCCTGATCCGGACGCGTTCCCTGTTGCGGCGATCGAGCTCACCCGAGCTCTCGAGGTACTCGTAATGCTGGTCGATGGTCTTCGCGAGCTCGTCGATTCCGACCGAGGTCGTCGCCACGGTCTTGACGATCGGGGGTATCCAGTCGGCGTGTTCCTCGACGAGCGACATCATCGTGCGGACTTCCATCACGGTCCGGTCGGCGTCGGGACGATCCGCCTTGTTGACGGCGAATACGTCCCCGATCTCCATGATTCCCGCCTTGATCGCCTGGATATCGTCGCCCATTCCGGGGACGAGAACCACGATATTCGTCTGAACGGTGCGGATCACCTCGACCTCATCCTGCCCGACCCCGACCGTTTCGACCAGCACGACGTCGAAAGACGCCGCGTCGAGAAGGTCGACTACGTCGTTTGTCGCGCGCGCGATGCCCCCGAGAAAGCCTCGGGTTGCCATCGACCGGATGTAGACACCCGAGTCGATGTAGAGGTCCTGCATTCGAACGCGATCCCCGAGCAGTGCCCCTCCGGAAAACGGCGAGGTGGGATCGACGCAGATGATTCCGACCGTCTTCCCCTCCGCGCGATACTGCCGGGCCATCGCCGCGACCAGGGTCGACTTTCCCGCTCCCGGCGAGCCGGTCACGCCGACGATCCTCGCCTTCCCGGTCGACGGATAGAGCGCCGCGAGAAGCTTCTCCGTCTCGGGATCATCCCGCTCGATCATCGAGACGGCTCTTCCGAGAGCCCGGAAGCGGCCGGCCTCGATCTGATCCTTCAGGCTCTCGATCGATTCCATCGCGGCCTGGTCTCAGATCTCGGCGAGGATGTTCCTCGCGATCACCATCCTCTGGATCTCACTGGTTCCCTCGCCGATTGTGCAGAGCTTGACGTCGCGGTAGTACTTCTCGGCCGGATACTCCTTGACGAAGCCGTATCCTCCGAAGATCTGAACTCCCTTCTCGGTGGCTCTGACCGCGACTTCCGACGAGTAGAGCTTTGCCATCGCTGCCTGGGTCGTGACCGGTTCCCCGGAATCCTTGGTCGCGGCCGCCCGATGACAGAGCAGTCTCGCAGCATCGATCTCGGTGGCCATGTCCGCCAGCATGAACTGAATCGCCTGATACTCGGCGATCTGCTTCCCGAATGCGGTCCGCTCCTTCGCATACCCGCGAGCCGCCTGGTAGGCGCCGCGTGCAATTCCGAGGGCCAGCGCGCCGATCGAGATCCGCCCTCCGTCGAGTGTCTTCATCGCGCCGACGAACCCCCTCCCCACCTCCCCCAGAAGGCCGTCGGCAGGAACCCGGCAATCCTCGAGGACCAGCTCCGCGGTGTCGGAGGTCCGCATCCCGAGCTTGTTCTCCTTCTTTCCGGGACGGATTCCGTCCCGATCCGTCTCCACGACGAAAGCCGTGATGCTCCCCTTCGGATCCTCGCGGTCTGTGATCGCCATGACGACGGCGACATCGGCGTGCGTCGCATTCGTGATGAAGTTTTTCGTCCCATTGAGCACCCAGTCGTCGCCGTCCCTGGTCGCGATGGTCCGCATGGCCGCGGCGTCGCTTCCGGACCCGGGCTCGGTCAGCGCCCAGCATCCGATCCATTCACCCGAGGTGAGCTTCGGCATGTACTTCTGCTTCTGCTCCTCGCTGCCGGCGACGAAGATGTGGCCCGTGCAGAGGGAGTTGTGCGCGGCGACCGCCAGAGCGATTCCGCTCTCGACAGCTCCCAGCTCCTCGATGACGTTCACGTAGTCGATGTAGCTCAGCCCCGCCCCGCCGTACTCCTCGGGGAAGATGACGCCGAGCATTCCCAGCTCCCCGAGCTTCTTCATCACATCGACCGGGAAATGCTGCGCCTCGTCCCATTCCATGATGTGGGGCCGGATCTCTTTTTCTGCAAATTCGCGAACCATGTCGCGAATCTGTTCCTGCTCCGCGCTGAGACGGAAATCCATGCAGCACTCCTAACGGGAAATCCCGCGTGCGCGTCGCCGGCAGGAAGGCCAGTGATTACTCGCGGCGACGCCGGGTTGCTGCGAATTCTAATGGCGGGGCCCGATCGGCGCAAACCGGCGAAAGGCGGGGTCGGGTCTGAACTTGGAACTTAACTCAGGGATCGCCAGAGCTTGGGAGATCAACGGTAGTTAAGTTCCAAGTTCAGACCCGACCCCGACCCCCTCCCCTCTTCACTTTTCACTCTTCACTTACGTGCGAGTGACCGCCACTTCCGCGCATGCCTTGATGAACTGGCGCCCGGCTTCGTCGGACGTATCCCAGGTCCGGCAGAGGAGCTCGATGTCGTCCGGATGCTCGGTGGCGGGCACCGTGAACCCATCCTCCGGCTGTGCGGAGTTGTGAGTCCGCTTCTTCTCCCACCAGTTTCCCACCCGCCGGCATCGAATGTATCCGATCTCGCTCGCCCACGCCTTTTCCGGGACGAGATGCGCGGCCCCCTCGGCGCGAACACCTTCCGCCCTCCCGCTCGCATCGACCACACCCGTCCGGAACGTAGGCATGTCCCGTTGCATGATCGGTCCCAGCCCCTTGACGTTGGCCACCTGCTCGGCGAGACCTCTCTTGACGATGTCCGCCACCATCGCACGAACACCCGTCATGGTCTCTTCGCTCGGATCGAGAAACCTCAACCCGGATCGATAGACGGTGGCGCCCTTCTCTCCCGTGATGAATCGGTCGACCCGGGAGTAGACCACATGGCACTTCAGATTGAGGGCCTTTTCCTGCCACTCGATGATCAGATCGATTTTGGATCCCGTCCCGAACCGGCGGTTGTAATGCTCAATCTTCGCACCCGACTCGCTGACGTCGATCAGAAGCACGCCGGTCGTTCCCACCCGCCCGTACAGCTGGCGTGACGGGGAAACCCTCTGCTTGGTCCGCTGTGATCGATCTCGTTCGGAGCCCATCGAATGATTCAGTCTAGCTCAGCGCCGCCGCTCGCGATGCCAACGAAAGTTAGGCGCTCCAACGGGTGCATTTGAATGCGTCATGATATCCAAAGGTCTGATTCAGGCTCATGACATCGTGTTTTCGTCGCGCCTCACCCGGTGACGGCTTCGAGTCTGTCGACGTTTCTGTAGCCCCGGGGAAGCTTCGATCCCCGAAGTGCCCGTTTTCCGATGAACCCCTCCAGATCCGCCTGGGAAACTTTCATGTACTGACGGCCTGCGTGAACCACCAGGGTCGAGTCCTGCGAAAGGACGGCCAGCCCGGCCACACGCTCGTTCCTGAGGCTGATCAGCTTCACTCCCTTCCCTCGCGCGAGCCGCGGCAACTCAGAGACGGGAAAGACGAGAAGACGCCCCTCATCGGTCGCCACAGCCAGCAGGTCCTCCTCCGGGTTGCGGACCCGTACCGGCCCGAGCGCCTTTCCCCCCTTCGGAACCGTGATCAGCGACTTCCCCGCCTTCCGATCGGTCACCATCTCACCGAGCGACCCGATGAACCCGTAACCCGCATCGCTCGCGAGGATATAAAGATCCTCGGGGCCTCCCATCACGACTCCCTGGAAGCTCGCCCCGGCCGGGGGATTGAAGCTGCTCGACAGCGGCTCGCCGTGGCTCTTCGCCGAAGGGAGCGTGTGCGCCGAGAGCCCATAGGTCCGTCCGCTGCTGTCGAGAAAGATCGCGGTCTGATTGGTCCGCCCGCCCGCAGATGAGAGGAACTGGTCGCCCCCACGGTAACTCAGCGCGTTGCCATCGATGTCGTGCCCCCTGGCCGCCCGCACCCAGCCGTTTTTCGAGAGGATCACCGTCACAGGTTCCGAGGGAATCAGCGCCGTCTCGTCGAGAGCCTTTGCCGCCTCGCGCTGGATGATCGGCGATCTCCGATCGTCGCCGAACTCCTCGGCGTCCTGCTCGAGCCCGTCCCGGACGCGCCGCTTCAGCCTTGCCTTCGACTTCAGTGTCTTTTCCAGATCGGCTCGCTCTTTCGCGAGATCCTTCTGTTCGCCCCGTATCCTGACTTCCTCGAGCCGGTTCAGATGACGCAGCTTCAACTCGAGAATCGCTTCCGCCTGCCTTTCGGTCAGCGAGAACGTAGTCATGAGAACCGGCTTCGGCTCGTCTTCGCGGCGAATGATCCGGATGACTTCGTCGATGTTGAGATAGGCGACGAGGTAGCCATCGAGGACTTCGATCCGATCGGCGACTTTGTCGAGCCGCCACTGCAGACGACGGCGAACCGTTTCGGTCCGGTACTCGAGCCATTCGAGCAGGATCTCGCGAAGAGAGTAGAGACGTGGCCGGCCGTCCAGACCGATCATGTTCATGTTGATGCGGATGGTCCGCTCGAGATCGGTCGTCGCGAACAGATGGTTCATCAGCTGGTCGTGGTCCACACGGCTCGACTTCGGCGTGATCACGATCCGCGTCGGATTCTCATGATCCGACTCGTCCCGCATGTCCTCGACCATCGGCAGTTTTTTTGCCTGCATCTGCTGGGCGATCTGCTGGATCACTCGGCTGCCGGAGACCTGAAACGGCAAAGCCGTGATGATGATGTCCCCCTCCTCGGGTTCCCATGTGGCGCGCATCCGGATCGTTCCGTTGCCGCTCTCGTAGATCTCGCGGATCTCGGCTGCCCCGGTGATGATCTCGGCCTCGGTGGGAAAGTCCGGCCCGATCACGAACTCGGTGAGCAGCTTCGTCGTGAGGGTAGGATCCTCGAGAAGCGCGATCGCCGCACCGACGATCTCCCGAAGATTGTGCGGCGGAATGTCGGTCGCCATCCCGACGGCGATTCCCGACGTACCGTTGAGAAGAACATGCGGGAGCCGGGCGGGGAGAAGCTTCGGTTCCTCTAGCGTCGCGTCGAAGTTCGGTCCCCACTCGACCGTCCCCTGCCCGAGCTCCGAGAGGAGAATCTCCGAGAACCGCGACAACCGCGCCTCGGTGTAGCGCATCGCGGCAAACGATTTCGGATCGTCCTGCGAGCCCCAGTTTCCCTGACCTTCGATGAGGGGGTACCGGTAACTGAACGGCTGTGCCATCAGAACCATCGCCTCGTAGCAGGCGGAGTCGCCGTGCGGGTGAAACTTGCCGATGACGTCTCCGACCGTGCGAGCCGATTTCTTGTGCTTCGCGTTCGCACCGAGACTCAGCTCCGACATCGCATAGATGATTCGCCGCTGGACCGGCTTGAGACCGTCGGCTATGTGCGGAAGCGCCCGATCCGAGACGACGTACATCGAGTAATCGAGATACGCCCTCCGCGCGAAGATCTCGAGCGGAATCTCCTCTACTTCGAGCGCCGATGATCCGGCGGTTGCGAATGTCAGGATCTTCTGCTCCTTCTTCCGCCGGGTTCCCTTCTTTTTCTTCGTCGCCAACTCAAACCTCCAGTCCCGCGCGATCGCCCTCGTTCATCAGCCACTCGCGTCGATCCGATGCCCGCCCCTTCGCGAGCAGCATGTCGAGCACCTTCTCCTCGCTTCCCGCATCGCCGACGACGAGCTTGACCAGCCGTCGCGTGTCCGGCGCCATCGTCGTCTCGCGCAGTTGGAGCGGGTTCATCTCGCCCAGCCCTTTGAATCGCTGCACGCTCGGCCGCCCCCGGTATCCCTCGGCCTCGAGCCGCTCCAGAATGCCCGCCTTTTCGGCGTCATCGAGCGCGTAGTAGACGTTCTTTCCGGCATCGATCCGGTAGAGCGGCGGCATCGCCACGTATACCCGCCCCGCTTCCACCAGCGGCCGAAAGTGGCGAAGGAACAGCCCGCAGAGAAGCGTCGCGATGTGAAGGCCATCCGAGTCGGCATCCGCGAGGATGCAGACGCTTCCGTAGCGGAGATTGTCGAGGTTCGAGCTTCCGGGATCGACTCCGAGCGCAACCGCGATGTCGTGCACTTCCTGGGAGGCGAGCACCTGCGACGAATCGACTTCCCAGGTGTTGAGGATCTTTCCTCTCAGCGGCATGATCGCCTGATGCTCGCGATCCCTCGCCTGCTTCGCGCTCCCTCCCGCCGAGTCCCCCTCGACGAGGAAGAGCTCGGTCCGGTCGAGATCGCTCGACGCGCAGTCGGCGAGCTTGCCCGGAAGCGCCGGCCCCGCCGAGGTCTTCTTCCGCGCAACCTTCTTTCCGGCTTTCAGCCGTGCCTGCGCCCGGTCGATCGCCAGCCGCGCAATCGCCTCGGCCTGATCGACGTGATGGTTCAGCCAGATCGACAACGCATCCTGTGTCACCCCCGAGACGAACGCCGCCGTCTCGCGTGAGGAGAGCCGGTCCTTCGTCTGTCCCGTGAACTGCGGATTCGCCATCCGGACCGACAGGACGTACGCGACGTCGGCCCAGACGTCGTCCGGACTCACTCGAACACCCCGCGGCAGAAGATTACGGAACTCGCAGAACTCCCGGATCGATTCGGTCAGCCCCGTCCGGAAACCGTTGACGTGGGTGCCGCCCACCGGGGTCGGAATCAGATTGACGTAGCTCTCCCCGAGTAGATCTTCCCCCTCCGGCACCCACACCAACGCCCACTCGACCTCCTCGGTGGCGCCTTCGAAGTGACCCGTGAATGGAGTCGCCGGCAGCGTCTCGACATCTTCGAGCGTCGTCTGGAGGTAGGTCGAGATCCCCTCCTCGTAGTGCCACTCCTCGTCGTCGTTCGGATCGAGCTCGCTCGTGAAGGTCGTCGTGAGACCTGGCAGCAGAACGGCCTTGGCCCTCAGCGTGTGCTTGAGCCGGGGCACGCTCATCTTCGGCGAGTCGAAGTATTTCGGATCGGGCCAGAACCGGATCGTGGTGCCGGTGTTCCGCTGGCCGACCGTGCCGATCTCCCGGAGTTTCGTCCTGCGATTGCCCGCGGCGAACGTCATTTCGTACTCTCTGCCGCCGCGCCGGATCCGGACGACGAGCTTTTCCGAGAGTGCGTTGACCACCGAAACGCCGACGCCGTGCAGGCCGCCGGCGAATCGATAGCTGCCGTCGGAGAACTTGGCGCCCGCGTGGAGCCGCGTCAGGATCACCTCGACACCTGGGAGCTTTTCGGTCTTGTGGAGATCGATCGGCATCCCGCGGCCATCGTCGGCAACGGTCAGCGAGCCGTCCTCGTGCAGCGTGACGTCGATCCTCCGGCAGTACCCGGCCAGCGCCTCGTCGGCCGAGTTGTCGATCACCTCCTGCGCGAGGTGGTTGGGCCGCTCCGTCTGCGTGTACATCCCGGGGCGTTTTCGAACCGGTTCCAGCCCCTGCAGGACCTCGATTGCAGAAGAGTCGTATTTCGAGCTCATGAATTCGTCGTTTCCTGGAGCTTCCATCCGGACGGACGGAGCGTTGGAAGGAAATGATAACGCAGGGGGCAGGATCCAGGAATCAGGAGACAGGATTCAGGAGACAGGAGACAGGATTCAGGAGACAGGAGACAGGATTCAGGAGACAGGATTCAGGAGACAGGAGTCAGGAGCCAGGATCCAGGATCCAGGATTCAGGAACCAGGGTTGAGGAGCGAAGCACTCGTCATTCTGAGCCCGCCGAAGCACGGGCGAAGAATCTGAGGGGGGGAACGCGCCGGCGAGCCGCGGCCTCGCAGGCTCAAACATCCCCCCACCGGGAGGCGCCTGCCGAGCCGCACCGTCGCGGAATGGCAGAAGGTCAGTTCAGTGCAAAAGACCGAGAGCGGGCCGAGAGAGAATGGTTTTCAGGTGACATTTCGGTGGAACGCAACGGTGCGGCTCGGCAGGCGCCTCGCCCTCCCGCTGGATGATTCTTCTTTCACTCTTCACCCTTCACTCTTCACTCTTCTTCCCTGAATCCTGAATCCTGATTCCTAGTCCCGGCTCTCCTTCTTTCCGATCCAGCCGGTCAGCATCGAGATGATGCTGAGAGCCACCGCGCCGATGATCGCCGAAAGGCATCCGTCAATCTGGAACTGAGGGATGATCCACGCCATCAGCCACAGCATCCCCGCGTTCACGACGATCAGAAAAAGCCCGAGCGTCACGATCGTCAACGGAAGCGTCACGACGACCAGGATCGGACGAACGAGCGTATTCAGAAGACCGAGCACGAGCGCCGCGACGAAGAGCATCGGGATCGTTCCGGTGTAGCTGATCCCCGGGATCCACGTAATCGCATAGAGAGCCGCGGTATTGATGAGCCACCGGATGATCATCGGCGAGCCTCCTGATTCGCGCGGACTGCGCGTGGGATGATCGGTATTTTCATTTTTCGCTCCTGTCGCATCTCCCCGTGCAACCGGCAGACCGTCATCCGACGGTCACTTCGCCCTCTCGCTCAGTGCTGGAAGGGATTGCGGAAGTACTCGTCGTCGAAGCGGACCTCGGCTTCCGACCTCAGCCGCCTCAGTATTGCCTGCGCATAGGGCGTTCCCGGATCCTGCTGGAGAACTCGTCTGGTCTCTTCGAAGGTCGGACTCCTGCGCGAGATCATCCTGAAGACATGCCAGCCGAAATCGGTCTTGACCGGCTCGCTCACCTCGCCCTGTTCGAGATTGAAGAGCGCGTCGGCGACCTCTCCGCTGGTCGTCGAGCGCGTCACGACCGGCAGCATTCCGTCCGAACCCTTGTCGTCGGAGAATTCCTCGCGCAACGCCTGGAAGTCCTCTCCTTCCCGGGCTCTCCGACCGATCTCCTCCGCGAGCTCGCGCGCATCCTCCTCGCTGCGTCTTGTTCCCTGTCCGAGAAACGATCCATCGAATCCGATGACGATCTGTTCGGCGGTCGCTTCCTCGAACTCCGTCTCGACGGTCGGCCAGATCTTGCGGAGGTCCTCTCGATCGATGTCGCCGGCGACGGCCTCGAGTCCTCTCATCGCGAGAATGTTGTTCTCGGCGAGCGCCACGGCGCCCTTGACGGCCGGATCCTCATCGACTCCGCGGCGACGGGCTTCCTGTACGAACAGTTTTTGCCGGACCAGCTGCTCCGCGAGCTCTTTTCTGCCGCCCTCGCTCATCAGGGCCATCCTCATCTCTTCCGGAAGACTGTTCATCGCCGCTTCGAACTCCGCGCGGGTGATCGGTTCGCCGTTGACGAAGATCACCCCCTCCATTGCTGCCGGCGCTGCTCCGGCGTCCTCTCCCCGTACGGCGCCACTCCAGAGAAGAGCAATGACCGCGATCATCGGAATCGCCGCCATCACCGCAACCTTGAGATCATCCCGGTTCATCGTTCGAATCCTCTCACGAATCGCCGTCCCGTCGCGAGACCGGCGCAGCCACCCGGGAGCGCTGCACCGCTGCACTCCTGAATCCGTGATTCACTGCGCGGCATTTCCGCTGACGACCGCCATCGTGAGGAGCTCGTCATCGAAGTATCGCGACGCGACATCGGTCATTTCCTCGAATGTGATTTCCGAGACCGTACCGAGCAGGCGATCGGTGAAGTCGAGACCGAGCTCCATCATCCACGCCTCCGCGAGATCGTCGACATGCGACGCATTGGTCTGGAGCGAGATCCTCGTCGAACCGGCAAAGTACGCCTTCGCGCGCTCGATGTCCTCCTCATTCATTCCTCCCTCATCGAGACGGTCGAACTCCTCGACCAGCGCCTTCTTCGCTTCCGCTTCCTTCGAAGCGTCACTCGCGAGATATCCGATGAAGGTTCCGGCGTCCTTCCGCGCCGACTCCCCGGCGAAGACCGTGTAGGCCAGTGATCGCTTCCCTCGCAACTCCGCGAAAAACGTTCCTGCGAGACCGGAGGTCACATTCTGAAGAAGTCTCAGCCTCGGCCAGTCCCGGTGGCTCATCGGAACGGCGGGATATGCGACGGCGATCGCCGACTGTTTTTTCTGGCGACTCTCGACGGTCACGACGGGCGCAGGCGGAGGCGTCGGTGCCGGCAGACGCCTCACAGCGGTGGTTCTCTTCGGGAGCTTTCCGAAGTGCGTCTCGGCGACTTTCCGGGCGTCGGCCGCGGTGATGTCGCCGACCACGACGATGAGGGCATCGTCCGCGACGACCCACTGTCTCCACCATGCCTGCAGGTCATCCTTCGAGATCGCCTCCACCGAAAGCTCGTAGCCATCCGAGGGGAGAGCATAGGGATGGTTGCCATAGAAGGAGGAGTAGAGCAGCTGGAAGGGTCGCTGGACCGAAGAATCGAATGAACGTTTGATGCTCGCCTTCTGCTGGTGCTTCTCCTCGACGATCCCCTCTTCGGGGAACACCGGATTCATCACGACGTCCGCCAGGATCTCGGCGCCGGCCGGGAAGCTCCGCCCGAGAATGGTCAGGTCGAAGCCGAAGTAATCGGGCTGGGTCGTGGTTCCGATCTGCGTCCCGAGAAACTCGATGTCACGATTCAACTGCTCGGCGGTTCGGGTCTTCGTTCCGCGCCGCATCACCCGCTGGGTCAACGACGTGATCCCGGCGATACTGCTGTTCTCTCCGATCCTCCCACCGCGGAAGTAGACGCCCGCGGAGACCACCGGTGCTCCAGATCGCTCCTCGACGACGAGCGTCGCACCGTTCGAGAGCTTCAGCTCGACCGGCTCCGCGGCCGCCTTCGCCGGGCTCAGCGGCTTTCCGACGGCCGGCGCCTCGAAGTCTGCTTCTTTCTCGAGCTTCGCCCCGGCGATCACACCCGTCACGAACTCCCTCGCTTCGGCTGGAGTGAGCGCCGGCGCCTCCTCGGGCGTGTAGTGGTAAAGCGTCAGCCGGTCGGGAGAGAGATACTTTCGCGCGACCCGCTGAACATCCTCCGCGGTCATCTTTTCCAGCTCGACCAGACGCGTTCCGATGGCGCGATACCCGTAATTCGCCTCCGCGTAGGAGAGCGCCTGCGCCTGTCCGAGTACCGACTGCATCCCGAGAATGGTGCTCGACTCCTGGCCATTCTTCGCCAGCTGCATCTCGTACCCGGTGGGACCGAACTTCCGGATTCTCTCGATTTCCCGAAGGAGACGGCGATCGACTTCGGTGCGGTTCTTTTCATCGAAGGACGCCTGCACGACGAAGATGCCGACGTCTTCGATCGACCAGTTGAAAGCATTTGCCGTACTCGCCGCATCGGGACCGAGAACGTGCCGGTAAAAGCGCGACGAACGGCCGGTTCCGAGAATGCTGCCGAGAACCTCCAGGGCGAGCTCGTCCTCGTGTCCGACTCCGACGGTGTGCCATCCCATCACCGAGTAGCCCTGCTGGATGTCGGCGGAAGACCGGCCGTACCGGAACTCCTTCTGAGGAGGCTCCGCGGCGCCGCGCTCCTTCTTCAGAGCCCCCTTCGGAAGCTGCGCGAACGTCGTCTCGAGCGCCTCGAGCGCCTGTTCGACAGAAACATCACCAGTAATGGTCACGATGATGTTTTCCGGACGGTAGAGCGTCTCGAAGAAAGCGATCAGGTCGTCACGGTCGATCGCGCGGAGCACTTCGTTCGAGCCGATCCTCCAGCGCCGAATCCTGTGTTTCGTGAAGGCGGTCTCGAACATCCGCTCCATCGATACGGCCGGCGGGTTGTCGAGCTTGCGGTTCGATTCCTCGATGACGACTTCCGATTCCTTGTCGAGCTCTTCCGGATCGAAGAGCGGATTGATGATCGCATCGGCCTGAATCTCGAGCCCTCGCTCGAAACCTTCGCGAGGAAGAACGAAGTAATAGTTGGTCGAGTCGTAGATCGTTCCGGCATTCGTCTGCCCGCCGACGCGGCTCAGCTCGGTCGAGATCTGTTCGGCGCCCGGAAACTTTTTCGAGCCCTTGAAGAACATATGCTCGAAGAGGTGTGCCATCCCCGCGATCTCGTCGGGCTCGTGGAAGTAGCCCGCCTTCACCCACGTGTTGATCGCGACCACCCCGGTTCCCGGCTGCGGCCGGATCAGGACGGTCAGCCCGTTGGGCAACACTTCCCGGTGAACTTCCGCGAGAAACGGATCGAGGACCGACCCGGTCGGTTCGAAGTCGTTTGCGGCAAGAGCGCTGGTCGTCATCATGGCCAGCAAGAGTAATCGAACGATCAGCTTCATCGAAATGCCTCCTTAGTCGGGGTTGTCGGGATCGGAAGGATCTGTCCTCGATCTGACCGGACTACGCCGATATCCTCCCATGGGTTTCAATCGCATGGAATCCGGCGGAGAACAGGAGCGACAAACCGTTCCACGATTTTCACAGCCGCATGAGAAAATCGTCCCGTGAGAGCGTTCACGCACGAATCGTTCGCCGCTCACGACACCGGTCCGATCCATCCGGAAAGCGCCCGGCGGCTCCTCTGGGCCATCGAAGGTTGTCGCCGCGCCGGGATCGAGCCGGAGCAACCCCCACCCCACGACGCGACCGAAGCGGTCATCCGAAAGGTTCACTCGGACGAATACATCGAGAGCTTCGCCAGCGCCATCGCTGTTGCGCCGGCGATGTTCATGACACCCGACAACGTCATCTCACCCGAAACGTGGAGTGCCGCATGGAACGCGGTGGGGACCGCGCTCTCCGCCGCGGATGCGATCATGAGCGACCCGCGGGACGGCGTCTTCGTGATCGCGCGGCCTCCAGGACATCACGCCGAGCGGAACGCCGCTTTCGGATTCTGCTACTTCAACACGATCGCCTGCGCCGCGGAGTATCTTCTCGATCGTCACGGGCTCGACCGGGTCTTCATTCTCGACTGGGACGTCCATCACGGGAACGGTACGCAGCACATCTTCGAGCGCCGCTCCGACGTCTTCTACCTCTCGCTTCACGGCTGGCCCTTCTATCCCGGCACGGGTCGCGCAGAAGAGAGAGGAACGGGAGAGGGAGAAGGAGCCACGCGCAACTTTCCGCTCGCTACGGGAACGAGCGATCGCGACTATCTCCGGATCTTCGAGCGGGAGGTCGTCAAGGAGATCGAGGGCTATCGTCCGGACGCGATTCTGATCTCGGCCGGGTTCGATGCGCACCTCCGAGACCCGCTCGGCAATCTCGCTCTGACCGAGGAGGCGTTTCGCGAGATGACGCTCATGACGCGCGAACTGGCTCGACGGCTCTGCCACGGGCGCATTCTCTCGCTTCTGGAGGGGGGCTACGATCACGAGGCGCTGGCGGCCAGCGTAGCGGCGCATCTCCGCTGATCGGGCCCTGAAAGTTGAGCAATTCGACGGTCTGCTGTACTCTGGACGAGCCTGGCGTAAAATCATGGGGAACCTCGCCAACCCGCATCCCGGGACGCCGGTCGGTGCCGCTGCCGATTCCGGCTTTCGCGCACTCTACGAGGAGCATTACGAGTTCCTCGTATCACTCGCGATGCGCAAATACGACGTGCCGCGGGACGAAGCCGCCACCCTGACTCATGACGTCTTTCTCAACTTCTACACCTCGAGACGACCCATCGAGCAGGCTCGCGCGTATCTCACCGTCGGGGTCTGCCGGGCATGCAGCGAGTACTGGCGCAAGCGGAGTCGCGAAGAGACACAGGCCGAACCGACGACGGGTAGTTCCGGCGACACCTCCGAGGACTCGCTCGTCACTCGTTTGACGATTCAGGCGGCACTCCGTCTGCTCAAGGACCGTTGTCGCGACACGCTTCAGCTGTACTTCGTCGAAGGCTGCACGGCCAAGGAAGTGGCCGTCGAGCTCGGCACCACACGGCGTTACGCCGAAAAACTCATTCGAAACTGTCTTGGAAAACTTCGTCTCATCTACTCGGACCTAACGGAGAACTGAATCATGTCTCACCTCACCGAAGATGCTCTCTTTCAATATCACCTCAGCTCCGGCCCGCGCGACGTCGACGTCCAGTCCCACGTTACGGAGTGTCATTCGTGTGCGGGGAGGCTCGAGGAGCTCCAGTCCTTCGTCGGGATCCTGCGGGACCCGGAGTCGTGGGGCAACGGCCGTAAGAGCCCGATGCTCAGCGACAACGCTGTCATCGAATCGCTCGAGCAGATCGAGGTCGATCTCGCGGACGAGCGGGCTGCCGCGGACATCGTGATCGCGCTGACGCCACCTGCCGAGCTCGAGCGGGCGATCACGACCTCCGATCCGACGGCCGGTCTCGTCCACGCGCTCGTCGACCGGTCGTACACGGAAGTCGAGCGAACCCCCGCCGAGGGCGAGCGATTCGCGCGTCTCGCGGTATTCGCATCGTCACGGCTGATGAGCGAAGACTACCCTGCGGTGGTCATCGACACGGCACGGGGACAGGCGTGGCGACAGCTCGCCAATGCCCTCCGGGTACGCGGCAGTTTCGACGAGGCGCTTCACGCGCTCGACGAAGCTCGCGTGGCGTTCGAGAAGACGCCCGTGCCCGATCCCGAGCTCGCTTCGCTCGACTACATCCGCGCTTCGATCTGCTTCACCACGGGAGAGCTCGATGTGGCGCGAACGCTTCTCGAAGAAGCATGTCCCACCTTCAATCGCTTCGGCGATTTGCAGAGATACAGGAATGGCCAGCTGCTCCTCGCCGGTGTGATCGAACGGGCGGGAGACGTCGGCAACGCGGTCGCGATCATGCAGGATCTCCTCAAGGCGACTTCGTCGGACGAGCCTGTTTTCCGCGGAAGGGTCCTTCTCAACCTCGGGGTCTATCTGTTGCGCGATGATCCTCCGCGCGCGGAGTCGTATCTGCAGCAGTCGTGGCGTCATCTCTCCTCGGCCGGCTATCGGAGCAGTGCGCTGCGAGCCCGCTGGAATCTCGGCCGCTGCGCCTGGTACCAGGGCCGCCATGATCAGGCGAGCGAGTTTCTCACGAGCGTCTACGAGGAAGCTGCGGCGCTCGGGCTCGACGTCGAGGTCGCGATGATCGCGCTCGACCGCGCCGAGATCCACCTCGAAAAAAGCGAATACGAAGCGGTCCGCGATCTCTGTGCCGATGCGCTCCGGACGTTCCGACGGGTCGGGGCGCGAAGATTCGCCGCCGAGGCCTTCAGCTATCTCGAGATCTCGGCAAAGTCGGAGTCTCTGACCACCGAGGACCTCCGCTTCGTCCGGAAGTTCTTCGCCTCGGCAACCGAGGGGGAAGTCGCTTTCAGCCCTCCCAACTAAAGATCAAACCGCGGCCTCATGGTGCCTGGCCGGGCGTCCCTCCGTCGCCCTCCGGTCCGGTCCGTGGGACAATTTGTGGGGGCGTGTCGGATTTTTTTTCCCGAAGGGGGTAGGAGAATGCCCTTCTCACCCACTGTATAGGGTGAGGGCGCCCCTCCATCACCCATGAATCCGGTGAAGACCGGAGAAAACGGAGGGATCAAATGCGGTTTATCTGGCTGCTCGGAATTTCTGTGCTTTTTGGTATCGGAGTTGTTTCCCCGATCGACATCGACGTCGCAACCGACCTGTTCAACGGTACAACTATTTCTACCGTCGAGCGTACGGCCGACGACGTCATCGACATCCCCCAGGGAGATGATTGAGGCGGCGTAGAGCTGCGACGCTTTTCTGACGCATGAAAGCAGGGCGAGCGGGTGTCGGCATCCGCTCGCCCGCGATCGATGACCCGGGTTGCGCTTCGCCCCGCCCTCGGGTCATTGGTTTGTCCGGCGTCCGGCATCCCGAGGTGCGGTGCGGGTGGCGCGGGGGAGCAAAACGTCATCCGACGTGTTCCCCGGAATGCCGGACGCCGATCTGTTACGCCGTCCTCGACGACGCGAGCGAAGTCCTCGTATCGGTGGACGCAGGCCCAGGCCCCTCTCCCGGCGTGAGCTGGTCACGCCCCGAACCTCGAGCTGATCGATCCGCTGCATCTCCAGCCGATGAAATGACCGGCCCGGAGGGACAGTAGGCCGATTTCAATCGCGAGCGCGGGCGTAGAACTGGCGCCGCAACTCCTCGACGAAGCGCTCGTCGACCAGCCCGGCCGGGTTACCCTGGAACTCGAGCCCGTTTGCCTCTCGAAACGCGTCCACCGCCTCGGCGGTCTCCGCGTCATAGAGTGCGTAGCGGTCGTCCCACGCGTTCCGCTTCTCTCTCCATGCTGCGACGAGCTCCTCGTAGCGCTTCGGATCGGAGGTCATCAGCTCACGATCGATGTCGAACTCCGGCGGCTCCGGAACCCCTTCCGAGTCCGCCCTCCAGTAGCCGAGCGCGTGGAGCATCCTCTTGAGCTCGATGACGTCGTTGCCGCGAATCTCCGAGAAGCTCCGGTAGCCGAGCCGTCGGGCGGTCCGGTAGTAGATCCGCTTCATCTCCCCGACCGGCTCCTCGTGCTCGCCAACGTCGATCGAGAGCGAGATGTTGTCGCCGCCGCGCCCGGGCTCGTTCGGATCGGCGATCCGGATGGCGGCGCTCTGGAAGAGACCCCACCGCTTGTCGCCCCCCTCCGCCTGCCCTGCCTCGAGCGCCAGAATCATCCGTTCCGCCAGCGCCATCCCGGTGCCGGCCGTCGATTCGAAATGCGCTGCGACAGCTTCGATCACTTCCGGACCGACGAGAATGTTCCCCTGTACGGTGTAGTTCGTCCCCTGTCGGCTTCCCGCCCAGGCTCCCGTTCCGCTCCCCGTATGACTCGCCGTCCTTCCGAGCTGGCGTCGCTCGCGACCCTGGTCGTCCGCCAGGAGACGCTTCAGCACCTCCTCGGGGGCGAACCCCTCCTCTAGAAGGTCGAGCCCCCTCGAGCCGTACTCGACGACCGTCCATGCCTGAGTTGCTACCGCACCGACTCCGGCGCGGACGAACGGGACGGCCCGCCCGACGAACGGAACCCTCGTCGTCACCGCGACACCCGACTCTCTGGTCTCCGGGTCGATCGCGCAGAGCGAAAAGGTCGCGTAGTGCGGATTCCCGTCTGCGCCCACCGCGACTCCGTCCGGCAAGACGACGACCGTCTCCGAGGCAGCGAGCGGAAGAATCGACATGATGGAGAGCAGCAGTGTGGCGGCGAATGAGGTTCTTCGAATCATCAACGATTCCTCCGGCACTTCGGATGATATCGCGGAGCTGGCGAGATCGTCACCGACCTGGAGCGGTCGACTCGAGCGTCGCGGGAACGTTCATATTCGTAAAGATCATCGATTGGTCAGCCTCCCCGCTTCCGCCACTCACCGGGTCTCTCCGCAAAGCTGGATCGGAGTGTGAACGCGCCTACGGCGTGCGCCAGACAGCGAGATCAGAACCCAGATTTGAAAAAGGAGGATGAGATGTTGAGAAAATTCGAACCACAGGCGTACGCGCTGCTCCGCATCGTTTCCGGATTTCTGTTCATGATGCACGGCACGCAGAAGCTGCTCGGCTGGCCGGCGGGCGGTCCCGGCGGCGAGGAAGGTCCTCTTCCACCGCTCATGGTCACTGCTGGCGTGATCGAGATCGTCGCCGGACTGATGATTCTCGTCGGCCTGTTCGCCAGCATCGCGGCATTCATCGCGAGTGGCGAGATGGCCGTGGCGTTCTTCAGGGTTCATTTCCCGCAGGGGTGGAACCCGCTGGTCAACCAGGGGGAGACGGCGGCGCTCTACGCCTTCCTGTTCCTCTACATCGCCGCTCGTGGCAGCGGGATCTGGTCCATCGATTCCGTTCGTGCAGGGGCGACTGCCGAAGCTCGCCTAGACGTCGCCGCCTGATCTCCAGGGACTGCAGATTATGAGGATGTGAGGGTTTGAGATACGGGATTTGAGGAATGTCAGGGAATGAAGGAAGGATCAAGCCCGGCAACTCCCTCACTCGCATCCTCACATCCTTTTATCTCACTCCGCCCGCGGCGTAATTTTCCAAAGCTCGCCGTCCGATTCGTCGGTCACGACATAGAGCACGCCGCCGGCTCCCTCGCGGACGTCGCGGACCCGCTGCCCTCGTTCACCGAGAAGATGTTCCTCGCCGGTCACGCGATCGCCGTCGAACGAGAGCCGCACGAGCGCCTCGGTGACGAGCCCTCCGACGAAGATGCTCCCCTCCCACTCGGGGAAGTCCCCCGAATGGATCTCCATACCGGACGGCGCGATCACCGGATCCCAGTAATAGACCGGATCGACGTAGCCGGGCCGCGTCGTCTCGGCCGTCTGTACCGGATCGCCCGAATACTCCTCGCCGAATGTCACGAGCGGCCAGCCGTAGTTCTTCTCCTTTTCGATCAGGTTCAGCTCGTCACCCCCGCGTGGTCCGTGCTCGATGGCCCAGAGCCGTCCCTGATCGTCGAAGGCCGCCGACTGGAGGTTGCGATGGCCGAAGGTCCAGATCTCCGGGAGCGTGCCGGATTCGTCGACAAAAGGGTTGTCGTTCGGAACCGACCCGTCGGGGTTGATCCTGACGATCTTCCCCATTTGGCTGTCAGGGTGTTGCGCCTGCGGCCGGATCTCTCTGTCGGAGCGTTCGCCGAGCGTGACGAAGAGCTTGCCGTCGGGACCGAAGGCGAGCCGCGAGCCGTAATGGAGCCGTCCGTCGTAGGTCGGCCGGGCGCGGAAGATCACGCGAACCCCCTCGAGGCTCCGTCGATCCTGCGAGAGCGTACCGCGGGGGACGCTCGTCCCGTTCCCTCCCCGACGCGGCTCGGTGTAGCTCCAGTACACCATCCGGTCGCGGGCGAAGTCCGGGCTGAGGGCGACGTCGAGCAGACCACCCTGCCCGCGCGCGTCGACCTCCGGAACTCCTCTGATCGGCTCACCGACCGAGCCCGACGCGGTGACGATCCGCATCCGTCCGGGCTTTTCGGTGACGAGAAGATCGCCGTCCGGGAGAGGCTCGACCGCCCACGGGTTGGTCAGCCCATCCGCGAGAACGGTGAGGTCGAATTCGACGTCGGTCGTCTCTTCACAGGCGCGCGTCTGCTCGGGGAAGGTGGGCTGCTGCCGGGCGGCATTCGGAGATCTCGTCTCGATCGGTTCGCAGGGAGCGGCGTTGGCGGTGCCCTGGCGCCCGCTCGCTTCCGGCTCGCCAGCATTGCTGATCGCCGAAGGGTCGGCGCATGCGGCGAGCGTGAAGGTCACGATCAGTGCGGCGATCCTATTTCGATGATCTTTCGGCATTGTGGAACCTCCTGATTGATCCGGCGTCTCGCTGCAGTCACGAGTCCAGTCGCCGGAATCGCTGGCCAACACGAAGCCCGGTACGACATCGGCGACGCGTTCTTCAAACCATCATTGCGGAGGCCGGAATTGAGCCGGTCCCACTCCATCTCCCCCGCCCGGTCGTCCCGAGCGGGTGGCGAGCTTGAGATTCCGTTTCGATCCAGCGGATCTGCGGGCGGGGGACGAGGGACCTCCAGAGCGAGTACAGAGGATCCAAGCGCAGCGCCGGTGCCGCCTCGCAGACTCGGCGCTTCGCTTTGCCTGACTGTACTTTCATTGGAGATCCCTCGCCCCCCACCCAACCGCACGCTCGGGATGACCGGGGCGGGCAGAAGGGCGGCGCATGAAGTTTGATCACGGCGCCTGGAGTCAGGCGACCCTGCCGTCGAACCATCATGCCAGTCACCGGAATCCCTGACCCACACGAACCTCGGCGCGACATCGTCGCCTGGCACGAGATCGATTCGCTACACGCAAAAAAAAACGCGGCCGGAAGTCTCCAGCCGCGCCGACGAAGTCCGTTTCTCGAAAGTCAGGCCACGTCGAACCGATCCGCCATCATCACCTTGTCCCACGCCTTCACGAAATCGCGCACGAATCCCCGCTCGCACTCGTCGGATCCGTAGACCTCCGCGAGCGCCCGGAGCTGCGAGTTCGACCCGAAGACCAGATCCACCCGCGTGCCGGTCCACTTCACGTCGCCGCTCTTCCGATCCCGCGCTTCGAACACGTCGTTGTCGTCAGAGACTGGCTTCCATTCCATCTCCATGTCGAGCAGATTGACGAAGAAGTCGTTGGTCAGCGTGCCGGGCCGCGTCGTGAGGATGCCGTGCTTGGAGTCCCCGGCGTTCGCCCCCAGAACTCTCAGCCCTCCGACGAGAACTGTCATCTCGGGCGCGCTCAAACCAAGCAGCTGCGACCGGTCGACCAGCAGCCGCTCGGTCGGCACGGAGTACTTCGCCTTGAGAAAGTTGCGGAACCCGTCGGCTTCCGGCTCGAGCGGCTCGAACGACTCGGCGTCGGTCTGCTCCTGCGACGCGTCGGTCCGGCCGGGCGTGAAGGGAACCTCGATGTCATGGCCGCCATCTTTCGCTGCTTTCTCGACCGCCGCACAACCACCGAGGACGATCAGGTCGGCGAGTGAGACCTTCATGCCGTTGGATTGCGCCTTGTTGAATTCCGACTGAATCGACTCGAGCTTCGAGAGCACCTTCTTCAGCTTTTCCGGCTGGTTCACCTTCCAGTCTTTCTGGGGCTCGAGCCGGATGCGTGCCCCATTCGCACCGCCGCGCCTGTCGGAGCCGCGGTAGGTGGACGCCGACGCCCATGCTGTCGAGACGAGGTCGGAGATCGACAGGCCCGAGTCGAGGATCTTCTTCTTGAGGTCCGTGATCGCCTTCGCGTCGACCAGCTCGTGATCGACAGGAGGAACCGGATCCTGCCAGATCAGATCCTCGTCCGGAACTTCCGGACCGAGATAGCGGACGCGAGGTCCCATGTCCCGGTGGAGCAGCTTGAACCAGGCACGCGCGAAGGCATCCTCGAGCTCCGCGAAGTTCTCGTGGTAGCGCCGCGAAATCTTCTCGTAGCTCGGGTCGACCTTCAGCGCGATGTCGGTCGTGGCCATCATCGGGGGGTTCTTCTTTTTCGGATCGTGCGCATCCGGCACGATGTCCTTCCCCGCATCCCCCTTCGGCTTCCACTGCCATGCGCCGGCCGGGCTCTTGGTCAGCTCCCACTCGAAACCGAACAGCATGTCGAAGTAGCCGGTGTCCCATTTGATCGGCGTCGGTGTCCACGCTCCCTCGAGACCGCTCGTGATCGTGTGGCCGGCCCTGCCGCTTTCGAACGTATTCGTCCACCCGAGACCCTGATGGAAGATGTCGGCACCTTCCGGCTCCTTCCCGACGTGCTTCGACGGATCGGCTGCACCGTGACACTTCCCGAAGCTGTGGCCGCCGGCGATCAGCGCGACCGTCTCCTCGTCGTTCATCGCCATCCGGGAGAACGTCTCGCGAATGTCTTTGGCCGCCGCGACCGGATCGGGCTTGCCGTTCGGCCCTTCCGGATTGACGTAGATCAGCCCCATCTGGACCGCGGCGAGAGGATTCTGCAGAACGCGCTCCCCCTCGTAGCGGCTGTCGCCGAGCCACTCCTCCTCGGTGCCCCAGTAGACGTCGGTCTGCGGCTCCCAGATGTCCTCGCGGCCGCCGCCGAAACCGAAAGTCTTGAATCCCATCGATTCGAGCGCGCAGTTGCCGACCAGAAGCATCAGGTCAGCCCAGGAGATCTTGTTTCCGTACTTCTTCTTGATCGGCCAGAGGAGCCGGCGCGCCTTGTCGAGGTTCGCGTTGTCCGGCCAGCTGTTGAGCGGCGCGAACCGCTGACCACCCGAAGACCCGCCGCCCCGGCCGTCGGCGGTTCGATACGTGCCCGCGCTGTGCCACGCCATCCGGATGAAGAAGGGCCCGTAGTGTCCCCAGTCGGCCGGCCACCACTCCTTCGAGTCCGTCATCAACGCGTAGAGATCCTGCTTCAGCGCGTTGTAATCGAGCTTTTTGAACTCGGCGGCATAATCGAAATCCTCCGCCATCGGATTGGCCTGAGGAGCTCCCTGGTGCAGGACGCTGAGGTCCAGTTGATCCGGCCACCAGTCCCGATGCGACCGACCTCTGGCCGGCGCGTGCGCGACGGGGCATTTGAGTACCGTGTCCAACGCTTTTGCTTCCATCTTCCTCTTCCTTCTCCTTCCTTCGTTCCTGCAAGCCAATTGCGGCTCATTCAGTGACTTCGTTCACGTCTTCCCTTGATCACGACCTGGTACTCCTGAATCTCGAAGCCCTCGATCCGGTCCATCCGGCTGACGTCGACCGAATCCCATGGGATGTCGTGGATCTCTCCGGTCTCCTCGTCGATCAGGTGGTGATGCTTCTCGATATTCGCGTCGTAGACCACGCTCGATGTCCCCAGCTTTACCTCGCGGAGGAGTCCGCGCTCGACGAAAAGATGGAGCGTGTTGTAAACGGTTGCGCGCGAAATCATCGGGAAGTTCGGCTGGATCTTCGACAGGACGCTCTCGGCCGAAGGATGCTCCTCGGTTTGGAGGACATATTCGGCAACCGCGACGCGCTGGGCAGAAGGTTGAATGTCGTGCTCGCGGAGGCGCGCGACGATTTCTTCAACGCTTGGATTCTGTCCAGCTTTCATTGGTTTCTAAAACCAATATAGGACTCGTCGCGGGCGGTGACAACCTCGATTAACGGAACCATATCATCCCCGATGGCGAAAATCCTCCGCTCTTGGAAAACCCCACCGCAACAAGCTTGCGCGACGTGCCGCAGCAACGGGAGGCGGCGCCTGCGGCGAGCCGCGCGCTTTGACTAGGTCTGGTAGATCACAGGACGATAGCGAGGTTCAGGGATTGTTCCCCCGGCTTCCCTGGCAGCAGCAAGCCATGCGTCCCGTGCAATCGTTACCTCACGTAACGCCTCCTCAGGCGTCTGACCGAATGCGGAGCATGCCTCCAGATCCGGGATGTCAGCGATCCATCCCTCATCTTCGTCGCTGTAGAACAGGTTGATGTGGTAGTCACTCATCGTCGTTTCTCTCGAGATTGTAACGCTCCACGACTCTCAGAAACTGCCGAAGCTGATAGGGCTTAGCTTTTCCGTGAACTTTCTGAAGATTTAAATGAGCTCCCGCGGCCGCATGTCGGTAGATGTGATGGCTTCCATTCACACGCTTCAACTCGAACCGAATGCTTCGACGAGCCGCTGCAGATCGGAGAACCTGACGTTCGCCAGGTTTCCATCGATCAACCTCCGCAACAGCACTTCATTCTTCATTTTGCCGGAATGGGATCCGAAGCCGGTCGCATAAGATCGATCCGCCCCGGCAGGGGCGGTCAGAAAGTAGCGCGGGGCAAGGCCGGCGCCGCAGGCGACGGCCGCAGCCCCGGGACTGACGTCACGCACACAATCGAGCCCCGGAGGGGCGACAGATTTCGCCCACCCACCAGTTCCTGCCCAATCGAGAGGTCAAGATCGATCCGCCCCTGGCAAAGGGCGGTCAGAAAGTAGCGCGCGGGCGGGTTCCGGCGCGCCCCGGCAGTCGGGACGAACTACTACTTGGCAAAGATGAGATAGATCTGGCCGTCGAGCGCCTCCATCTCCTTGAGCTCGTATCCGCGTTCGGCTTCGAGATTCAGCGCTTCGGTAATCGCCGGCATGGACCCTACGTCGAGGAGGCGAACGAACTTGTATTCGGTCTTACCCCCGGCGTCTGCAAAATCGGTCGCCCCGATCCACATGCCAGCAGCGACTCCAATGGCGATCAGAACCGCTCCCATCAGCCATGATTTGAACGATTTGCTCATCAATTCCTCCTGGTCAACGTCATCGAGGAACTCTATTACCAGGGAGCGCGCGTCATCAAGGGGCTTGTATGCGGGAGCAGTCTCCGTCTGGATGCTGGGCCTGCTTCGCGGCGACGCCCTCCGCCTCGAATGCTGCGCCTCCTTCGAGCAGTCCTCATGAGCGGTCTCGGCGCTCGCAGCCCCGGGTTGGCTCGCGAGGCTCCTCGGTGACGCGCATCACCCCGCCCCCAGGACGGAGGCGTCTCCGCGCCGGCGGGCGCTGCTACGGCCAGCAGCGCCATCGTCAGGGCGAAAGTAAAACGAGCGTCGAAAGCTGCGGCCAGCATCGTCAACCCTATAACAGTGATCGCGTACGCCCTGTCGAGAGACTGTCACAGCCAGGAGTAACCCTCGCGCTACAGAACCGAGCCGGACTGGCGTAAACTAATCGCGAGCCGCGGTCCAGATGGTCGTCGATATATCGGGCTCAACTGACAGGTGGTTCTGCTCTGAGAGTGAGGCGCTAATGTTCGAGGATCTCAAGCCGAAGTCGGCCGAGGAACGCGGTGATGACGATCCGGAGTCGATGCTCGACAAAACGATCATCCTCTTTTACATCGTTGCGGCTTTGAGTGCCGTAATGGCAGTGAGAGTGCTCATGATGTTGGGAGGACTCGAGGCTGTTACCTGGGCGGGTCTGTTGTTCTGGCTGCCTGCAACCGCTGCCATACTCTCGTTCGTGACAGCGCGCGGACTGAGATCGAGAAGTCGATGGGCACTCGTCGTCGGAATTGCCGCGTCGGTGGTCATGCTGCTGAGATTCCCGATCGGAACCATTCTCGGTGTCACGTTCCTGATCGGCCTGTACAAGCTTCACCAGGGGAAAGTGTTGGTCCATTGACCTGACTCGCGGCTCCTGAAACACTCCCCTGGCCACCGTGAGGCTCGCCCGCCGATCCGCTGGCCAAAAGATCGATCCGCCGGGGCAGACCGGCGCAAGTCAGCTGGCGTCGCGCTCTCAATCCACGCGCTCGGCCTTCATCTCCCTTCCGAACAGCATCATGTCGATCCCCTCGGCGCGCCCATTCTCATCGAGACGGAAATCGATCGACGCCGTAGGCTCCACACGAAGAAAGAATTTCGTCGGGCTCACCGGAAAGATCTCCGCTTCCCCCTGACCCGGCATCGACGCGATCAGACGCCCGTCGTGAACGTAAATTGTCGCGGTGACCGGGCCGAAATCGTATCTTCCCGTCAGCGCCTGTTTCTCTTCCTCGCTGAGGCGCACGACCCGCGGCCAGACGAGGGGATCCGGCTGCCCGGCGAATGGTTCCTCGCGCAGACCCGCGATCGGAGCTCCCGAGCCCGGCCCTTCCTTCGCCGCAACGATCTTCTCGAGGATTCCCCATACGTCGCGTCCGCCGACCTCGATTGCATGATCGGTATCGCCGCGGTGCACGTAAACCAGATCGAGCTCCGGCACGATGATGATCGCCTGCCCGCCCGTCCCGGATGCCTGAACGGCCGAGAAGTTCCTCAGGTTCGGATACCGTTCCGCGTTCAGAGCGCCCGGAGCCCAGGTCCACCACATCCGCCCGTATCCCTGCCCCTCGTTGAATGTCTGCGAGATCGGCATCGATGCGTCTGCGACCCACTGCGCCGGGATGATCTGGCGTCCGTTCCACCGTCCCTCGTTCAGCCAGAGCTGTCCGAACCGCGCGAGGTCGCGCGTCGACATCCGGAAGGTCAGCGCGGGATAGCGTGAGCGGCCCGGCTCCCAGACCTCGAAAACATCCGAGGGTGTGTAGTCCTGCATGCCGATGGGGGCGGCGATCCACTCTTCGAAGAGCTCGGCCATCGGCTTGCCGGTCGCACGCTCGAGCAGAACGCCTGCGACGTTGAAGTCCCAGTTGTTGTAGAACCAGTGCGTGCCCGGCAGGTGCGAGCCCCGTTCCGGTCGCCCCTTTTCCTGGCTGGAAGGGGCGTAGGCTGCCTCGTGGTAGACGCCCGACCGCGACGCGACGAGGTCGCCGACCGTGGTGGTCTTCTCCGTGCTCGTGAGCGGCTGCAGATCGTCGATGCCGAGATCGGCCAGCGTGGCATAGAGATCGATCAGGCCTCGCTCCACCGCGATTCCGTAGAGCGCCGAGTAGAGACTCTTTCGAACGGAGTGGAGCTCGAGCTTCCGGTCGACGTCGCCCCACGCATTCAGGACGACTCCATCCACGATCGTCATCACCGCCGCCGACTTCACCTCCTCGGCGTGCTTTCTCGCCAGCGCCATCTGCTCCGGCGAATAGCCCGCCGTTTCGTAGGACGGCCATTGCTGCCACGTGAAGTCCGGGGAACGGTCGGCGATTGGCGCAGTCGAGGTCGCACATGCCGAAAGAAGAAAGGGAAGAAGGAGGAGGAAGGCGGCGGCTCGAAGTCGTCTCATGTGGGATACCTACGCGAGACGGAACGGTTGGTTTTCGCCATCGCGCAACGTGGCCGGTTAGAAACCGGCGTTACACTCCGCGATCGCCGCTTTGCCGACGTAGCGCCGCTTTGCAAGTGGCCGTATCGCCGGTTTTCAACCGGCACGTTGCGCATCGCCGCAGCGCCTCGGCCCTCCTGCGGATCAATTCATGAGAAACTCATCTGCTGCATGATGATCACAACCGGTGTGAGGCTCGGTCCTTACGAGATCGTCGAGTCGCTCGGTGCGGGCGGCATGGGAGAGGTCTGGCGCGCTAAAGACACCCGACTCGACCGTCAGGTGGCGATCAAAGTGTTGCCGGCGGGTCTCACGGAGAACGAGCAGCTCCATGCACGATTCGATCGTGAGGCGAAGGCGATCTCGTCGCTGAATCATCCGAACATCTGCACGCTTCATGACGTCGGACACGAGAACGGCCGGCACTATCTCGTCATGGAGCTGATCGAGGGGGAATCCCTCGCCGATCGGCTCGACAAAGGACCTCTTCCGCTCGATGAAGCGATCCGCCACGGAATAGAGATCACGAACGCTCTCGACCGCGCGCATCGCCAGGGGATCATCCATCGGGACCTCAAGCCGGGGAACGTGATGATCACTCCCTCCGGGGCGAAGATTCTCGACTTCGGACTCGCGAAGATGGCGGACCAGGCCAGCGAGTCAGAGCCGGGGATCACGAACCTTCCGACGCAGAAGAGGAACCTCACCGAGGAGGGAACGATTCTCGGTACGGTGCAGTACATGGCGCCGGAGCAGATCGAGGGTCACGAGGCCGATCGCCGCACCGACATCTTTGCCTTCGGACTGCTGCTGTTCGAGATGGTGACGGGACGCAAGGCCTTCCAGGGGAAGAGCAGAATGAGCCTGATGGCTGCCATTCTCGAGCACCGGCCTCCTTCGATCTCCAGCGTTCAGCCGATCTCGCCGCCCGCCCTCGACCGTCTCGTGCAGATTTGCCTCGAGAAAGATCCCGACAATCGATGGCAGACGGCACGAGACGTCGAGCTGCAGCTCCGATGGATCGAAGAGGGGGGATCGGATGCAGGAATCCCGGCACCGGTCATGGCGAGACGGAAGCATCGCGAAAAGGCGGGCTGGGTCGCCGCGGCGGTCGCGGCCGCCATGGCCCTCCTTTTTGCCGCACTATGGCTGGCCCACCCTGACGAGCCGCGACGGCTTTCGCGTTTCTCCATGCTCCCGCCGCCCGGGATGACGATCGATGTGGGAATGAGGCTCGCGATCTCCCCCGACGGCTCCCGCCTCGTCTTCGCGGCGTTCGGCGGACAGGGTCCGAGACGACTCTATCTCCGCGAAATCGACCAGCTCGAGTCCCGGCCACTGACAGGAACAGAGCGAGGCGAGTTGCCGTTCTGGTCGCCCGACAGCCGGGAGATCGCTTTTTTCGTCGACGACAGACTGAAGCGTGTCTCGGCCTTCGGCGGTCCTCCGCAGACAATCTGTGAGGCAGCCGCTCCACGCGGAGGAAGCTGGGCAAACGATGGGACGATCGTTTTCAGCAGCGGAGAGGCGGGAGGGCGGGGAGTCCTGAGTAAGGTTGCTGCACGAGGCGGTCAGCCAGTCCGGCTGACGGAGCTGGACGAGCAGCGTGGAGATTTCAGCCACCGCTGGCCCTGGTTTCTCCCGGATGAGAAACATCTTCTCTTCCTTGCGCAGACCGGAGAAGGGGGGCGGGAAGACGACGACAGCACGATCGAGGTCCTCTCGCTCGAAACGGGCGAGCGGAAGAGGATCGTCGGAGGGAATTCATCCGTTCAGTATGTTCCGCCCGGTTACATTCTCTTCTGGCGTGAGGGCTCACTGATCGCGCAGAAATTCGATCTCGACCGGCTCGAAGTGAGCGGCGAGCCCGTCCCCATCGCGGAGCGTGTCGGATACAGCGGTCTGGAGAAGGGAGCGTTCACCGCCTCCAGTGAAGGGACGCTTCTCTATCAAAGCAATGAGGCTGTGAGCTCGCAATTGACGTGGTTCGATCGGGATGGAAGCGAGCTGTCGACGATCGGAGAAGAGTCGAGGCAACTCGGTAGCATCGATCTCTCCTGGGACGGCTCCCGGCTCGCATACACCCTCGAAGGAGACGTCTGGGTGCGCGATCTGGTGCGCGGCTCCGCCATTCGCCTGAGCTTTGACGACGAGTGGGAAGGAGATCCTGTCTGGCTGCCCGGAGATGACTGGATCGTCTTCAACTCACCGACTGCGTTCTTCAGGAAACGATCCTCCGGAATCGGCGACGCGGAGAGGCTGATCGGCGACGACCAGGAAGCAGCGGGCGCCTACAGCTCGTCGTCCGATGGCCGTTACCTGTTCGTTCACCAGGATCATCCGGCGACGCAGGTGGACATTCTCCGCTTCGACATGATCGAAGAGAAATTCGAGTCGTTGATCCGGACACCGTTCCTCGATGTGACGCCCTATCCCTCCCCGGATGGGAAATGGCTCGCCGTCGCCTCCGCGGAAACGGGTCGGATGGAAGTCTACGTGCATCGCCTGGAGAGTCCCGGAGGCCGATGGCAGCTCTCCACTGACGGCGGCGTGCATCCGACCTGGAGCCGCGACGGCGGCACCATTTACTATCTCACCGAACAGAGCAGCAGGCTCATGGCCGTGGAAGTGGAAACCGGTGAGACGTTCCGCGCGGGCACACCGGTGGAACTGATGAGAGTCGCGATGCCTCGCCGGCAGGAGAGACCGTACGACGTCAACGCCGACGGTTCGCGATTCATCTTCAACGCATTGACGGGCGATCGTACCGAATCGCCGGAGATTACGGTCGTGATGAACTGGGACCGGATGCTGGAGCGTTGATCGAAACGCCACAACGCCGGTTGGAAACCGGCGGCACGGCCGGTTAGAAACCGGCGCTACACTCCGCGATCGCCATTTGCCGACGTAGCGCCGGTTTGCAAGCGGCCGTATCGCCGGTTTTCAACCGGCACGATGCACCAATTGCCGCGGCCAATCGCCTATGAGATCTGGCCTATACGGGCGACAGGTCGTACGCTCCCGTCAGGTTGATTTTCTGGCTGTGATCCGACTTCGTGCAGCGTCATGACGCTATGATGTTCGTACGATTGCCGCCAGCAAGCGCGGAGTGATTCCGCGGGTGGCCTCCCGCCCATGATGACGCATGGTGATCATGATCCGACACTGGCAGTGGTGAGTGTTCTCATCGCCGTGTTCGCCAGCTATACGGCGCTCGATCTCGCGCATCGTGTCAACGTCGCGCGCGGACGGGCACGGAGCGTGTGGCTTGCCGTCGGATCATTCGTGATGGGGCTCGGAATCTGGAGCATGCATTTCGTTGCGATGCTCGCATTCAGCCTTCCCCGAACGCCAATCGCTTACAACATACCGCTGCTGATTCTGTCGATGGCTGTGGCAATCCTCGCTTCGCTGATCGCTCTTTTCGTCGTCAGCCGTCGCGACAGACCGGCGCCCCGAGTTCTGGCGGCCGGCCTTGCGATGGGGATCGCCATCAGCGGCATGCACTACATCGGCATCGCGAGCATGCGCCTGAGTGCGCGCATTCATTGGAACGTGAGTCTCGTGGTGGCATCGATTGCGATTGCAATCGGAGCCGCCTTCGCAGCCCTGTGGCTCTCTTTCCGGTGGCGCAAGAACACCGGCGTGCGCACCGTGGTGAACCGATTGATCGGCGGAACGGTGATGGGATTCGCGATCTCGGGAATGCACTATACGGCGATGGCGGCGATGTCGTTCACGCTCGATCCGCAAATCGGGGGAGTCAGCTCCGAGCACCTGCTTGCGAGCTCCGGGCTCGCGGTCGCCGTGATTGGCGCGACCGGAATCATTCTCTCCATCGCCCTGGTCGGATCGATTGTGCAGCGAGAGCTGGACAGGCGGGCCGACCTGGTCGAGGAAATGGAACGTCTGTTTCATCACTCTGAGCGACGCGCCGCCGAAGAGGAAGCGCTGCGACGGGTGACCGAGTCGATCGTTTCGGCGTTGACTGTCGACGAAGTACTCCGGCAAATTGCCGGCGAAGCGGTCGAAGCCACCAGAGCTGAGTCGGCCGTGGTCGAGAGAATCGTGACGCCGAACGAGGAGATCATGATTGCCGCCGCGGCTGGCGATCTCTCGAACCTGATCGGAAGACGGGTCCCGTACGAAGGCTCCGTCTCCCAGCGCGTCCAAGGCCGGCGCGACATGCTCTCGCTCGACGAGCTCGTGGAGCTGCCGTGGCTCGGCGAGAAGCACGGCCACTTCTCGATCATCGCGGTTCCGCTGGAAGTCGACTCAGAGGCGGTGGGGGTACTCGTCCTGCTCCGAGTGAGGGACCAATCGCCCTTCCACGCCGACGAGGTGGCGAGGGCGGCGATATTTTCTCATCTCTCGGCCCTCGCGTTCCGCCGGATACATCTTCTGGAAGAGGCGGATCGCCGGAGGGACCAGCTCGAGCAGGCGGAACGGCTCGCGGGACTCGGGCGCGTCGCGTCCACAATCGCTCATGAATTCAACAATATTCTGATGGCGATTCAGGGAGTCAACGAGAGCACCCGGCGCATCGGCACGATCGAGCAGTACCAGAAGAGTGCGACTCAGATCGATCGGGCGATTCAACGAGGAAAGGCGGTGACGGATGCGGTTCTGCGTCTGACCCGAGCGGAACGACCGGACAGAAAAGCGGTCCGCGTCTGCTCCTGGCTGGATACGCTCCGAGAGGACCTCGAATCGATTCTCCCGGGCGGCATCGATGTCCAAATCGACTGTTCCGATCGCTCGCTCTTCATGTTGGCGGACGTGAACCATCTCACCCAGGCAGTCGTGAACCTCGCGCTCAATTCGCGGGATGCGATGTCGGACGGGGGGACTCTGAGCATCAGCGCATCGAGGGCTGGCGCGGACGATCTCGTCTCTCTGATTGTGGCGGATACCGGGGCGGGGATGAGCCCGGACGTGCAACGAAGGATCTTCGAACCGCTGTACACGACTCAGAAGGCGGGCACCGGACTCGGACTGGCCATCACACACGAGATCATCCGGTCGCACGGCGGATCGATCATGGTCGAGAGTGCTCCTGGAAAAGGATCGACCTTCCACATCCTTCTCGAGCGCACGACACCCCCGCCCGTGACCGGGGAGCACCCGCAGGAAAGAGAGACGGGGACGGTCCGGCGGGTTCTGCTCGTCGAGGACGACGACGCCGTTGCGGAAGGGCTCACGATCATGCTGGAGCTGGAAGGTCTGGAAGTGAAACGCATCGCGCTCGGCGGCGAGACGGTGCCCGCAGTCGAAGCGTTCCGTCCCCACGTCGTCGTGCTCGATGTGGGACTTCCCGACATGGATGGTCACGACGTCTACCGCGCTCTGGAGAGCCGGTGGCCCCGTCTGCCGATCGTGTTCGCCACGGGACACGCGAGCCAGACCGAGATCGAACAGAACATCAGAAGGCCCGACGTGCAATTTCTGCGAAAGCCGTTCGACACCCCCACGCTGATGAACGCGATCCAGGCGGTCACGCGGGAGATGGAGGCCTGATCAGAAGTTGGGAACGGATTGCGGCGACGGCCTCCGGCTCGAATGCTGCGCCTGCTTCAATCAGTTCCCGATCCCTGAGGGCCTGAATTTAGTGGCGGTGCTTCGAAGACAGTTAGAAGCCCGAATGGATATGATCCCCCAGAAGGGATGACTTCGATGACTCGACAGCTGACTGCTCTGATCGAACGTGAAGGAGACGGGTATGTCTCTCTCTGCCCCGAGGTTGATATCGCCAGCCAGGGGAAGACGATCGAGGAAGCTCGTGAGAACCTTCGCGAAGCGCTCGAACTCTTCTTCCAAACAGCGTCGCCAGAGGAGATCAGGACCCGCCTTCATGACGAGATCTACGTGACGCGCGTCGAGGTTCCGATTGGCTAGACTCCGCGTCCTTTCCGGCAAGGACGTCTGCAGGATTCTCGAACAGAATGGATTCAGTGAAGCGAGACGCCGCGGCAGCCACATCGTGTCATGCAGAAGCGTACGGAAGGGACTACCGTGACGGTGCCCGTGCCGGACCACGCTGAGCTGCGAATCGGCACTCTCGCTTCGATCATCCGTCAGAGCGGTGTGCCGCGAAACGAATTCGAAGGGTAGGAGCTCGGAGGATCGCTTCATCCACCGCTTTCAGAACGATCCGCCCCGGCAGGGGCGGTCAGAAAGTAGCGCGGGGCAAGGCCGGCCCCGCGGAGCGGGGAGGGCCGCAGCCCCGGGACTGACGTCACGTAAAAACAGCGAGCCCCGAAGGGGCGACAGATCTCAGCAACGCTTCCCCTCTACGACTGGTAGACAAACGCCGCGGTTGCCTACACTTCATGCTGGAGGAACGGCTCGATGGAACAGGAGACATTCATCCTCTGCCCCTCGTGCGGGAACGATGGTAACGAGGACGTCGCATGGGAACGCAACGCGCACGTTCCCTTCCGTCTGGTCGAGTGCGTGCTGCGAAGCTGGGACTTCGAGATCCGCGAACAACCCGACGGCTCACCGATCCTCGTCGGCGACACAAACACAGACACCGTGGACTGGGAGAGCGGCGACGGCCTCCGCCTCGAATGCTGCGCCTGCTTCAATCAGTTCTCGGTCCCTGAGGGCCTGGAGGTCGACTTCGAATGGCAATGAGACGACCGATTGATCTTCCGCGGCGCGGTGAAGACTGGGACATCTTCGAAGTGCGCGCATTCGACCACAACAGAATCGAGATCGAAAAGTGCGACACCTCCGACGTTTTCGCAAACGACGATGATGCGGCAGCCTTCGTGATCCAGACCGCCTGCAACCCGACCGCGGACGACGCGGTCCGGGAAGAATGCCGCCACGCAATCCGGCAGCTCGTTGACACCTGGAATGACGAGGATGGTTTGGCCTGCCGCCTTCGCTAGCGATCGAGGCCACCTCGCTATCGTGAGAACCAACTGCTAAAGTCCGAGAACCCTCACGCCGAGATCATCGGCCACAGCGACTCGTCCTTAGGCAGGCTGAGCGGGCGTCCGTCGAAGGCAAGAAGCATCGAGCGCTCGCCCTCTCCGATTGTCATCTTCTCCGGAAGGTCTATGCGGACCTGGTACGCATCGTCATAGCGGAGGATCTCGGCATCAAAGGCGCGGTGGTGCGTGGCGCAGAGCGACAGCCCTTCGTTGACGACGATCGTCGGTTTGGGGTCGCGATCGGCAACCACATGAGCTGCATCGAGCAGCGGACGAACTCGCAGGACGCAGACTGCACAGCGCTCGCGGTAGGCGACGAGGATTCGATCCCGAAAACTTCGCCTGGTGAAGCCGCCGGGCCACGGGTGAAATCGCGTATCCCTTGACGATCTGCTCACCGAGTCTCGAATCTGCAATTGGAGTAACGGCCGCCGCTTCGTCGAGAAAGTCCTCGATTCTCGGTTGGAGGTCGATCGTGAATCGTCGCTCCACGTCGTCCCATCCAACAACTTTCACCGGGGCGAACACCTGATACTCCGGCCGCGACTTTCCCTTCAATTGAAGCAGGTAGATGAGCGGGAGCCTTTTCTCCGCGCACCGCTTGAGCCCATCGTTATCGTAGTCGCGGCTGAGTGGCGCGAAGTCGTAGAGGATCTTCTGACCGTCGAGAAGCGTATCGGTGTAGGGAGACGAAAGTGTCGAGAGGATCGATATCGGCTCGCTGATCTCCTTCGGTTTGAAGACCCCCTGGATACCCTTGAGCAGGATCTGTTGGCCGTCAGAGATGAAGGACTTCAGAGCTGAAGCGGGAATCGCCGCCCACCACTTCTCTCTGAGCGCGAGCACATGCGAGATCGCATCCCATCGAATCTGAAGCTCGGACAGCATCCGAAGAGTTTACGGGATTCGCCTCGGTCGGCGTCAGAGAGTAGCGCGACACTACATCTTCAACAGAGCCACATTTCCCGCCGTACTGATAGACGCCATGAAAGGAGGCTCTTCTTTCGCCAACATTCTGGCAATCCTCGGCACCGCTTTGGTGAATGCGTCGATCATTGTTTCGGCCCGCTGATCGCCCTGAGTGAAGAAGAAGCCTCGGCCGGCAGCCTTGGTGAAAGCGAGCTTCTCGAGAGACCGATATCGAATTCGGTTGTCCTTGGAAATGATGACCCATCCTCGACCACAGGCATACGAGATCCAGACGGTGTCGTCGGCATCCTGGATGAAGTGATCATCATGAATCTCGACGTTCAAACCCAACTCGCGGAGCGCTCCCGGAAACTTCTTGCGACCAAGCCCCCGGTCGATGAAGAAGACGTACTCGTCAAGCAGCGAGATCGAGCTCACAACGTATGGCATCCTCGATCATCGCTTGCTCGATCCCGTAATCATCCGAAAGTTCGGCGAACGACTCACCGGCTTTGAACCGTTCGGCAACGATCGCCGTCGGAACGCCTGTCCCGCGGATGACCGGCCGGCCGAATGAAATTCGCGGGTCGATCATGACGGCCTTCGGCTCGGACAGCTCGCAACCTGCGCGGACGAACGGATAGAACCGCGAGGCCAGGACTTCGCCAGGATCGCGTTCGACACGAGAGAGGAACCGCGCCAGAATCTCCTTCATCCCGGCCTGCCCCCGGCCCGTGAGACTGATCAGTTGCCCTTCGATGTTCGCGAACACCTCGCGATCCAACACAGCGAGATCGATGGCGGAAAGCGGATGAGGCTGATCCGGGGCGAGCGTTTCGAGAAGCTCGATGGCGGGGCGCAGTTTCTGGAGGGAGACGCTGTGGCGTCTTCGCAGGCCATCGATGACGAATGCTTCGACGAGATTCACGAACGCGAGCATGTTCTGACCGGGGGGGAGACGCAGCACCGGCTTGAACTCGAACCCGTCTCCCATCTTCCGCCGGTGGCCGAGTGCCCACGCGCGCAATGTGGTGGGCTTGATCCCGAGATACTGGGCTCCTTCCGGAATGGTGTACGCCGGCAGTTCCCGAGGATCGTTACCGTCGTAGATGTCGAAGTTCAGGTTATTCCTCCAGGTCAGAGTGTCGCTGACCTTCATGCCAGATGCAAGCCTGAGAGAAGATCGGGACCAATGTCGTCCGCGGGGGGCGACAGACTCTGTCTTCTGGGTGTTCCTTGCGCGCATGCATGCATCATTCACCGGGCCGCGGCCGCTGGTGGAAGCGGATTAGTGACTCAGCTTCCTCTCGGCTGACGAAGCCGCAGGAATCGATCCGGGCCTCCTCGCCGCTGACCACGAGGATCGCCCACATCGTCGATCAGTCAGCCGGCTCGGTCGTATGCCTCGATCGCCAGCGGCAGGAGTGTCTCGTCGTCCATCGCGTCCTCCTCTCCTTGAGGATACGCGCAGAGCCTTTGCCCCTACTCCTGGTAGAGAACTCTGACACCATAGATCGTGCAGCAATCTTTCAAGTTGCTGTAGTATCGCTACTTACGCGCCGCACCAAAAAACGAAGATGTGGCCCCCTTCTACTCAACGCAATCCGGCAGATCGTCGACACTTGGGACGAGGATGGTTTGGCCTGCCGCCTTCGCTAGCGATCCAGGCCTAGGTCTCCCTATCGCAGCTCCGGCAGGCCCACCTCACGCAGATACTGTGCGGTTGCGTCGTAATTCTCGGGCGGACGGGTCGGATCACTGCGATTCCCGGGCGGCACGAAGATCACCATCCCCTGCCGTGCGCGGGTCAGAAGCACGCGGTAGGCGTTCAGCAGATACTGCCGGTTCTCGGACTTTTTCACGTTCTGCCACTTCGACCCTTTGAAGTTGTGGTAGCCCCAGCCGCGGCGGTCGAAACGCAGGTCACCGTCCCAGGTCACGCACGTCCAGTCGAGCTCTAACCCCTGCACCTGAAACTCGGTGGCCGCGTCCTCGAGATACCAGCTCGATCGGGTGTCATCCCTTCCGTTGAGGAACCAGTGGATCGGATTGATCTTCGCACGCACGTCGATCGCATGCGGCTTCAGCCGGAACGCATTCGACGACGCGAGCAGCCCGTATCGCTCCGAACCTCGGCTTTGGCTCCTCACCCACTCTTTTGCCGCATCGAGGTCGCGGGTGAGCACGATCGGATACTTGTCCGCTAACCGCTCGAACGACGAGCGGGCGTCGGCGATCTCGCGATCGAGAAGCGCTTTCACGAACTCGGAGACGTTCTCGGCCCGGAACGATCGCATCGACACGGCGAGATGGAGCGAATCGTCGAACACGGTTCCGGGCCGGTTGCGAACGAAATCGAGTGCATTGCCCGCGGCATACTCGCTGTCAGTGAGTCGCGAGGAGATGTGCATCCTCCAGTCGGGAAAGGTCGTCGTGACCGCGTTCAGCCAGGCATCGATGCCCGCCTCTCCCTCGTTGATTTCCTGACCTCCTCCGACAAGACAGACGACGACCGCCCAGTCGTCGTGGCGATCCATCGTCTCGATCAGGAACTCCGGCTCCGACTGGGAAAAGCCGACCACGTTCTTCTTCCGCCGCATCCAGTTGGATGCCTTTTCCCGGTTCCATGCGCGCTGCGCCTCGTCGAAGATCGCGACGTGCTCGGCGGGCGCGTTGTCGCGGTCGGCCAGCGCATCATCGCGGAAGTGATGGACATTCTGGATGAACGCCTTGACGCTTTCCTTGATCTTCGTTTTGGTAATCGATGCGCCGTCCGCCTTCCTTCGACTGAACTCGTCTCGCGCGAGCGCTTCGCGCAGCACCTCGACGAGCGGACCGTTTCCCGAGAGATAGACCGCCGGATCGGTGTGCTCCTCCTCGCGACTCTGCGTCGCGACATTGAGGCCGACGAGCGTCTTACCCGCACCGGGGACGCCGGTAACGAAGCAGACGACCTTGCGCCGCGTCCGCTTCGCCTCCTCGACCAGATCCTCGATGTGTTGCGACGTCACGGCGAGGTTCTGAGCACCGGCATCGCTACGTGCGATCGATTCGACCGAATGCTGCGCGTAGAGCGCTCGCGCGGCCTCAACGATCGTCGGAGTCGGCCGGTAGGGAGCGCGAAGCCACGCTTTGCCGTCGATTGTTGGTCCTTCAATCGTCCCCAGCATCCGATCGAGCACCTCCCGGAAATCATCGAGAGCAACCGGGATCGGCCGATAGACACCATCGGGATCCCGAACGACCTCGACCGCAGTCCTCGGAGCCTCCGTCGCAAGGAGAATCGGGACGATCGGTGCGTGATGACTCGCCTCGTGGAAGTTCTTGAGGTCGAGGGCGTAGTCCCAGACCTGTTCGATCGCGCCACGGTCGAACGTCGCGCTGTGCACCTTGAACTCCACGACGAACACCACCGCGCCGACGAGCAGTACGACATCGACCCGCCGCCCCATTCGCGGAATGGCGTATTCGAAGAGGATCGTGCCGCGCAGCCCGCCGAGCTTCGCCTGGAGGAAATCGATCTGGCGAGCCCAGGCGTCGTTCTGCTCGGCGTCGATGTCGCCGCCGCAGTTGCGTGAGATCGTCCCGAAGATCGTCTCGATCCGGCTCTCGACGAACTCCTCGATCGACGCCGCATACCACGCCCTCGGCATTCCCGCATGCCTCGGGCTCTTGACTATCAATGTCATTCATGGGCGATCATGCCAGGATCGAGTGATCCACGCCACCGGGAGGGCGAGCCTATGGTGCCGCACGCTCGCGAGATCATCGTCACCCTGATCGTCTCGGGACACATGCACCAGGCATGATCAACCCTTGCCATGGTCGCGACACGTCCCGTCCTTCGGACGGAGGCGTTTAAGCATTTCAGCCTTATGACGCATCAGCCAATCGACCATTTCCTGATCTCCGATGTAGTCGCATAGGCGAATTCGACGCGTGATTGCCGCAAGCTCGTTTTCTAAGTGTCTTCTTCTGTCGTCGCTCAGCACATGAGTCATCCTCCGTCCAATGATTCTCATGCCTATACCCGAAATGATCTCGTTTTCCACAGGTTTTCAACAGTGATATCACGCCGTTCCAACAGCGAAACGCCTTTGGGCTAGGCCTTTATCGAGGAAATCCGCGGAAACGCCCCGAACGCTATGCCGACCCTTGACCTCGAAATTTGGAGCAGGTTAATCCGGAGAAAGCGATTGGGGAGGCTCTGGCTTCGCCTTCATTCCGCTGTGATCGTTCTCGGTTCCGAAGGGTTCCCGAGATTGGTTCTTTCCTTGGTCAACCTCGGCTGATACGCTTCCGAGTAATCCACGCTAGGAGGTCGCAGATGAGTCGCACTTTTATCGCTTTGATGGTACTCGCATTCACGTCCGGCTGCGCTACTTCAAAGGACGTCGTCGTGAATCCTTCGGCGGTTGGGCGAGACCTGACATCGGTCTATCTTGTCGTCCATGGCGACAAGTCCAGCGATGTGGACGCGGCTATCCAGAGAGAGCTTCTAAAAAAGGGCATTTCGGTCTTGACGGGCGCCGAAGGTCAGCATCCTGCCAATGCAGATCTCATCCTTCGTTACAACGACTCTTGGAACTGGGACATCACGATGTACCTGGACGCGCTTGATATGCAGTTTTCTGATGCGGCATCCGGAGCTCTAGTCGCGACAGCGACATGGAATAACTCCGCCTTGCATGGCTATCACGGCCTCGATGGCGTCGTGGAAGGACTAGTATCGGAAGTTCTCAAGAAACTTTCCATCCCAAGACGGTAGGGATGTTTCAAACGTGATCCGCGCGCCTCGGCTCAAGCCTATAGGTCGCTTTACACGAACATTCGCCATGGACCGGAGAACAAGATGCCGAACGAAGAATATTGGTGGGCTAAGCCGATTCGGGAACTCTGGGCTGAAGCCGCCCAAACGCCCCCGGACACACCTCATTATCAGCGTATTGTCGAAATCATCCGAATACGGACTTCTGAGAGCGCACTACAATTAAGCGAGTCTCTCGTGAAGGTGACGGCGGGACTCAGGCTCGCCACCTGGGTATTGGCCGTCATAGCCGCTCTTCAAAGCATCGCTCTACTTTTGAAGGCATCTTAGGACAGCCTGATTCCGCGACCGGAAGCAGGCCTTCTTTCGGATCGCAAAACACGACAGCTTCGGATCGAACGAGCGCCAATTTACTCAAAAGGACGGCCCGGGTACGAGTTCGACACCATGTTCCCGCTCCTCCGCCACGGACGTCAAGGTTAGCGATCCGGGCTGGCTTGATGGCACAACGTTGTGAGACCTCACACCTAGCTAACCTTCTCCTGTGCCAGCCTCTCAACGGCGTCTTCGAGGGCTTCTCGGGATGCGTCAGTCAAGGTCTCTGAAGACAAGAACTCACCGGCCAGCTCGATAAATCTTTGGGCCTCAACTTGATCTCCCGCTTCCTTCGCCTCAGCGGCCGCGACGACATACCGAATGGCATACATCTCGTTCGGGACTTTCCAATCTGTTGAATCAAGAGACGATCTGAAATACTTGTACGCCTCACGCGGATCGCCCAAGGTGAACTCGGCGAGGCCCAAATTTGCCGCGATCATAGGATCATCAGGCGACTCCTGAAACGCCCGACGCCAAACATCCCGAGCCTTATCGGCCTCTCGCAGAGAAAAATGGGTCAGCGCTTTTTGATTCATGAGCTTCGGTCCACGCACACCAAAGTTCTCGAACTGATCCAGATCTAACATCGCTTTTAGCGGCTCTCCAGCTCTCCTTGCCTGGCTTGCCAACGTGATAGCGGTTGCCGTCGAGAAAACAACTACGATCTCATCCGCCTCACGCACCTCGGCAGCATATCTCGCCATCTCGAGACCAAACTCTACTTTCAGCGGTGAGCTACTTGGAGAGACCCACTCCTCCCAACCCTCAATGAAACCTCCCAGTGATAGATCTACCCCGGCCGGATTCGCTTGGATAACAGTCTCACCTATTTCGCTCAATTTGACCCCGGCGTCTGAAGCCGAACCTGAAATCTGCAACAGGATCGCGAACCCGTCCGACTGTACCTGAGTCTTCGGTGAGGACCTAAAGGTCTCGTTGAGAAAGCGATAGAGTGAAAATAGTGCACGATTCACGAACGCGCTACCGGACGCTTCAGCTACTCTGCTTGCGTCGGCAATGCGTACCAGTAGTATCACCCGCCGCTGCCCATCGTCAGCGCTCCCTATCAACACCTCCCGAAACTTATCGGCGGTCAACAAATCTGATGACGTCGGCCCGATAAGGTCGGAATCCAGCAGATGCGTGATTGATCCCACTGGAATAGCCTCGAGTCTGGATCCCCGCGGATAATCAAAGTGCACCGGTAGGGAGGCTTGAGCAGCTGTTACCCGGCAGAACGATATCTCCGACTGTACATCGATGACTACAATTCGACCAGATGGAAGCTTAGGATAATCACCTAGTCGACGCTCACTTCTTCCATCAGAAAACATGTACGGAACGCCACCTGCGAAATCCGGATGATAGACTAAGAATTCTTGCCCGAGCTGAACGTTGACGTCCCTACCTATATCAATAGCAATGAGACCATTGCCCGAATGGCGTTCCAACACACTTCCGTGCTTGATGACGATGTCATCAAACCACACTACTCTGTTACGACCCGAAGCCTTTGCGCGATAGACAGCCTTGTCTGCCTCCTCGAGAAGTGCTCGAATTAGATCATCTTCTGTATCCGCGATTGCCCTAGCAGCTACGCCGATACTCATCGTCACCCTACGCTCCGAATCCGGCGGAAGTTGCTCCTTCGTAACCGGAGGGTCAGCCAATTCATTGAACTCATCATCTGTAGGAAGAATCTGGCCACCGATAGCAACCCGGACTCGTTCTGCGATCTGGCTAATCGCTGAATGGTCTATTTCGCCTACTAGGGCGAGGCCAAACTCCTCCCCGCCGAGACGTCCTACTTCTATGGAGACTTCCCCATCTAACCGCTTTTCTTCCTCACGCGCAAAATTCGTGAGCCTCCTCGCAAGGCACTGCAGCACAACATCACCATAAAGGTGACCATACGCGTCGTTAATTTGCTTGAATCTGTCAAGATCCACTGCTAGGAGAGCGACGTGCTCGGCGGCGCCCACAGTCTCCCCTCCCCCCTGGCCGAGACCGCTTTGGCGGAACCTCTCGTCGATGTCTCGAAGACAATCTTCAAATGCCCGCTTGTTCAACAGCGCGGTCAACCCATCGTGATCAGCGTTATAGCGGTCTCCCGACGTCTGAACACGTCTCACGATTTCTGACTCAACCGCCTGTCGTGTTTCCTTCCTTATCGGACTCTTGAACTGGATCGCGGCGACGGCATCGAGCTCAAGTATCGGAAAGTAGGTAATTTTGCTTTTCTTGGGCCGCCAGCTCTTCGATTCCTCTAAAGTAGAGGTGAGTCGAGCTTGTAAGGTCTTATCACTAACTTCAATGGATTCTCCATCGAACCATCGACCTCTCCATCTCCGATAGACCTCGTCTAATTGACCGCCTTTTACGAAAGACTCCCCGCTAAGATAGTCCCGAAGAGTATTGAATCGCTGAATTCGCATTCCGACTAATCATTGGTCAGCTACACCCGTTGGTGGCTCCGCAGTTGAGGCATTTGTAGCAGGCGGCGTTGCGGACCATGATCGAGCCGCAGTCGGGACAGCTCGGGGCGTCGGCCTGGTTGTGGAACGTGCTCGACGTCTGGGTCGTCGATGCCTTCGGGCTGAAACCGATCGGCGACGGGTTGGAGGTTGGAGGTTTGAGGTTGGAGGAACCGCCCTCCCCCGGCTTCACCCCGGGCGTCGGAGTCGTCGACCGGTTGACCGGGTCCGGCTTCGCCGTCTCCGGGACCGACTCGACGAACTTCTGGTCGGACTTCGAGAGCTTCACGACGTTCGCGTGCACCGAGGCCTGCGGCTCCGGATCCGAGGGCATCGCCTCGAGATCGGTGATCTCGTCGCGCAGGATCACCCCCGCCTTCAGCTGCTCGTCGCGACCGAGGAACTTGGTCGCCAGCCACTTGAAGATGTAGTCCATGATCGACTTCGCCATCGGGATCTCCGGGTTCTTCGTGAACCCGGACGGCTCGAAGCGCGTGTGCGTGAACTTGTCGACCAGGAGCTGGAGCGGCACGCCGTGCTGCAGCGCGAGCGAGGTCATTGTCGCGAAGGAATCCATCAGACCCGAGAGCGTAGCCCCCTGCTTCGCCATCACGATGAAGATCTCGCCCGGCGTTCCATCTTCGAACTTGCCGACGGTGATGTAGCCCTCGTGGCCACCCACCGAGAACTTGTGCGTGATCGACTCCCGCTCGTCGGGCATCCTGCGGCGCACAGCGCGCGGGACGGATCCCACCGCCGCGGCGACCGGCTCGAGCTCGGCCGGCAGCTCGGCAATGGCAGCAATCGCCGCTTTCGCATCGTCACGCCTGGTCGAGAGCGGCTGGCTCCGCTTGCAGCCGTCGCGGTAGACCGCGACCGCCTTCAGCCCGAGCTTCCACGCTTCGATGTAGGCCTTCTCGATGTCCTCCACGGTCGCATCGGTCGGCATGTTGATCGTCTTGGAGATGGCGCCGGAGATGAAGGGCTGCACGGCGCCCATCATCTTCAGGTGCCCTTCCCACTGGATCGAGCGGGTTCCGTTGGCGGCCTTGAAGGCGCAGTCGAAGACCGGGAGGTGCTCGTCGAGCAGTCCCGGAGCGCCCTCGATCGTGTCGTTCTCATCGATGTAGCCGACGATCTCGTTGATGCGCGTCTGGGTGTAACCGAGGCGCTTGAGCGCTGCTGGAACGGTGCGGTTGACGATCTTGAGCATGCCGCCGCCGACGAGCTTCTTGTACTTGACGAGCGCGATGTCGGGCTCGATGCCGGTCGTGTCGCAGTCCATCATGAAGGCGATCGTCCCGGTGGGGGCGAGCACCGAGATCTGCGCGTTGCGGAAGCCAGCCTTCTCGCCGAGCTCGTACGCGTTCTCCCAGGTCTGCTTGGCCGCGTCCATCAGCTTCTTCGGGACGTGCTTCTCGTTGATCTTGTAGGACGCCTTCCGGTGCTTGTCGATGACGCGGAGGAACGGCTTGCGGTTCTTCTCGTAGCCGGCGAACGGGCCGAGCTTCGCGGCGATCTTCGCCGACTGGGTGTAGCTCTCACCGGAGAGCACGGAGGTGATCGCCGCGGCGTAGCTCCGTCCTTCGTCGGAGTCGTACGGGAGGCCGCGGGCCATGAGAAGCGCTCCGAGGTTGGCGTAGCCGATGCCGAGCGGACGGTAGTCGTGCGAGTTCTTCTCGATCGCCGGCGTCGGATAGGACGAAAAGTCGACCGTGATCTCCTGCGCGGTGATGACGGTGCGGAGCGCGGCGCGGTAGGCGTCGACGTCGAACATCCCCGCCTCGGCGTCGTAGAACTTCAGCAGGTTGAGCGACGCGAGATTGCACGCCGAGTCATCGAGGAACATGTACTCGGAGCAGGGGTTCGACGCATTGATCCGCGCGGTGTGCGAGCAGGGGTGCCAGTCGTTGATCGTCGTGTCGAACTGCATGCCCGGGTCGCCGCAGATCCAGGCGGACTCGGCCATCTCGCGCATCAGATCGCGGGCGCGGTAGGTGTCCATCGGGCGGCGCGGCTCGGTGACCGAGATGGTGGTCCACTCGCTGTCGGTCTCGACCGCGCGCATGAAGTCGTCGGTGACGCGCACCGAGTGATTGGCGTTCTGGAACTGCACCGAGTCGTAGGCTCCGCCGGGAGCGTTGAACGCGCCGTCATAGCCGGCTTCGATCAGCGCCCACGCCTTCTTCTCCTCGTTGGACTTCGAGTTGATGAAGTCCTCGATGTCGGGATGGTCGATGTTGAGGATGACCATCTTGGCGGCGCGACGGGTCTTGCCGCCGCTCTTGATGACGCCAGCGAAGGAGTCGTAACCCTTCATGAAGGAGACGGGACCGGACGCGGTTCCGCCGCCGGCGAGGGTCTCCTTCGAGGAACGGATCTCGGAGAGATTCGATCCCGTTCCCGATCCGTACTTGAAGAGCATTCCTTCGGTCTTGGCCAACCCGAGGATCGAGTCCATCGTGTCGTGGACCGAGTTGATGAAGCAGGCGGAGCACTGCGGGTGCGGCTCGACCCCGACGTTGAACCAGACGGGCGAATTGAAGGAAGCCATCTGATAGAGAAGGATGTGCGTGAGCTCGTCACGGAACGCATCCCCATCCTCGGGGGTCGCGAAGTAGCCTCCCCGGCGACCCCAGTCGGTCATCGTCGTGACGACGCGGCCGATGAGCTGGCGGACGGACGACTCCCGGTCGGGCGACCCGAGGTGGCCGCGGAAGTATTTGGAGACGACGACGTTGGTGGCCATCTGCGACCAGAACTTCGGCACCTCGATGTCGGTCTGCTCGAAGACGACCTCGCCCTTTTCGTTGGCGATGACGGCGGAGCGCATCTCCCACTCGACGGTATCGAAGACATCGACCCCGGCAGTGGTGAAGTACCGCTCGACCTCGATTCCCCCGCCTCGGGTCCGTTCCTTCTTCGTGCGGATCGTTCCCTTCGGGTCCGGGTGCTCGTGGGTCGTTACATCGATTGCGCTCATCGTGATGCCCTCTTTTCTCTTCTATTTCACTACCTGATCGACTGCCATTTGCTTCCAACTGCCGACACCTGTTCCAACGACTGCCATGAGATTGCCGCTCGGGGAGCGGCGGTGTTACCAGCGCGCCTGCACGATGGCAGGCTTGCATTGAGGCGCGGGGGTCTTGATGCGGACCGTCACCTGGCTGTCCCGGATCTGAAGCGACACCGTGTGGCGTGGCTTGCGAATCGTTAGACGTGCGTGGGTGCCTGAAACTTTCATTCTGCCCTCCCTCTCGAACACCGTCTGTCTGGGATTTCCCAATCGGAACAGGACAGTTATACGGCCCCCTGGAACCAAAGTCAAGACTTGACCACTAGATATTGTGGTGGGGGCTCGAGGGTGCGCTATATACTGTGTAAATGCGCGAAACGCTCAACTTATTCTCCGCAGGATACCGACAGGCTTTCCGCGGAAAGCCCACAGGTTTTCCGCAGAGTTATCCACAGGGAAGGACCTGATTATCAACAATTTATAAACATTTTTTAGCGACCATTTCCGCCGTTTCCGGGGTGGCGGTTTTGGGTAGGCTGATCCGCGAAAAGTTAACAGGATTCGAGTAGGGATCAGGGGTCAGGGATCAGGGATCAGGGGAGAAGCAGGGACTAGGGATTAGGGGTTAGGGATTAGGGAAGAAGCAGGGTTGCTGATCTGGGTGTGGAAAACGGGGCGATGCGTCGGAGCGGTGAGTTTTCCGCCGGCCGCGGATGGATCGAGCGCGCGAGAACGGGACGGACGGTGGTGCGAGGGCGCTGCAGTTTTTCGGGGCACCGATCGTGTGTCGCCCGCTGAAGCGGGCTCGACACCATTGCGCTGCGTGTTTCTGTCCCCCGGCTGAAGCCGGGGGCTAATGTCTGGCGCCACCTGCGGCGGCTTTGCCAGGCTTCGTTCGTTGAGCGAGCCTGCGACAATCAGCCCGTCACGTTGCGTTCTTTCGCCCGCTCTAAAGCTTGATCGGCGCCGCGATCATTCGCAAATGCACATCGAATAAAAACCTCCCGTTCGATCAGCCCGCGCCAGCGGGCGAAAGAGCGCCGAGCTCTTCGAGGCGTTGAATCTCGGCGAGATCGCGACCCATCTTCGCTCAGCCCGCGCCAGCGGGCGAAAGAGCTTAGCCCCCGGCTTCAGCCGGGGGACAGTTGCGCTTCCCAGAAAAGAACGCCGAGCCCGCTTCAGCGGGCGACAGAAAGTAGACGCCTTCTTCTTCCCTGATCCCTGATCCTTGATCCCTGCTTTTCGCCCTGACCCATGATCCCTGATCCCTGATCCCTGCTCTTCACTCCAGATCCAGCGATGTGACTCGCGGCTGGATCGTCACGCGGCGGCCGTCAATAGACCATTCGCGCGAGCAGAGCAACCCGAGCGCGCGCGGATAGAGCTCGTGCTCCGCCTCGAGGATCAACCCGGCAGCTTCCTCGGGGGTCTTCGCGTCGGAGATGTCGACCGCACGCTGTGCGACGATCGGCCCGTGATCGAGCTCCTCGTCGACGAAGTGGACCGTGCAGCCGGAGATCTTCACCCCATGCTCGAACGCCTGGCGCTGCGCGTCGGCGCCCGGGAAGGCGGGAAGCAGCGACGGATGAATGTTGACGATCCGCTCCCGATACCGGCCGATGAACCAGGGAGAGAGGAGGCGCATGTAGCCGGCGAGGACGACGAAGTTTGCAGCGTGGTCGTCGATCGCCTGCGCGACGAGACGCTCATGCTCCTCACGCGGCATTCCCCCGTGCGGAATCGAGACGGAGGCGATGCCGTGCCCCCTGGCGATCTCGAGACCCTTCGCTTCCTCGACATTCGAGATGACCACGCCAATCTCCGCATCGATCTCTCCCCGGCCGATCGCGTTGTAGATCGAGACGAAGTTGGAGCCTCTTCCGGAGAGAAGGATCGCGAGTACCCGCATCTCAGCCGTCCCAGGAGGCGAATCCGGCAGGAGGGGTGTCGTAGTCGACCTTCCCCTCCCCCTTCACCACATTTCCGATGAAGAAGAGCTTTTGCGAATGCTGCTGCAGGTGCGCGACGACCTTCGGGACGTGGTCGACGGCGACGAACAGCACCATACCGATCCCCATGTTGAACACGCGGAGCGCCTCGATCCGATCGACGCCTCCGGTCGCGACGAGCCAGGAGAAGAGCGGCGGGATTTCCCACGATCCGAGCTTGATCCTCGCGTCGAGATTCGAGGGGAGAACCCGAGGAATGTTGTCGGTGAGCCCGCCGCCGGTGATGTGCGCCATCGCGCTCAGCCGGTCCTCTTCGACGAGCCCGCCGAGCTGCCGGAGATAGGACAGATGGGGCCGGAGGAGCTCCTCCCCCACCTTCCGCTCGAGATCGGGTACGACGCTCTGCATGTCGAGCCCGGCATCATCGACGATCTTCCGCGCGAGCGAGTAACCGTTCGTATGGAGGCCGCTCGACGGCAAACCGAGGATGATGTCTCCCTCGCGGACGCGCGAGCCGTCGATCAGATGCTTCTCGTCGACCACGCCGACGATGAAGCCGGCGACGTCGTACTCTCCCGGGCGGTAGAAGCCGGGCATCTCCGCGGTCTCGCCGCCGATCAGGGCGAGCCGGTTCTCGCGGCACGCCTCCGCCATTCCCCGCACGACATCGACCATCACGGCCGGCTCGAGCTTTCCGGTGGCAAAGTAGTCGAGGAAGAAGAGCGGCCGGGCGCCCTGGACGAGGATGTCGTTGACGCAGTGGTTGACCAGATCGCCGCCGATCGTGTCGTGGATCTTCATGTCGCGCGCGACCTTCAGCTTCGTCCCGACGCCATCGGCGGACGAGACGAGGATCGGCGACTCGAGATCCGGAAAGTTCGCGCGGTAGAGCCCGCCGAAGAGTCCGAGCTCGGAGACGACGTTCTCGGAGTACGTGTCGCGAACGATCCTGCGGACCTGCGAGAGCGCTTCGTCCTGCGCGTCGATGTCGACGCCGGCGTCGCGGTAGGTGGTTGTTGTAGGTTTCGTCATTTTGGATGAATGCAGGGATCTGGGAAGAGTGAAGAGTGAAGAGTGAAGAGTGAAAGAGAAGAGTCAAAAGTGAATGGTGAAGAGTGAAAGAGAAGAGTCAAGGGGGATCTAAGGATCGGCGCTTCGCTGGGCTTGTCTGTACTCCTCTTAGAGGTCCCTCGCCCCGCGCCCACCGATACACCGGATCGAAACGAATCCGCAAGCTCGCCACCCGCTCGGGACGACCGGGCGAGGAAGGTGTTAGCCCACGGCTCAATACCGGCGTCTGGTCTGTCTGTTCGAAATGACTGCAGGTTTTTGTTGGTCCGTTTCACTCTTCACTCTTCACTCTTCACTCTTCACACCCGATACAGCGCCGCGCCCCAGTGGAGCCCGGAGCCGAGCGCGGTGAACGCCAGAAGCATACCTTCCCTGATCCGTCCTTCGCTCACGAGCTCGTGATAGAGGATCGGGAGCGTGCCGGCAGTCGTGTTGCCGTAGCGCTCGATGTTGTGAGGGACTTTCTCTTCCGGAAAGTCGAGCGCCTTCCGGACACCCTCGATGATGCGGAGGTTGGCCTGGTGCGCGAGAACGAGGTCGATCTCGGAGGGATCGATCCCGGCGGCCTCGCACACGGCGAGAATCGACTCGGGCATTTTCCTGACCGCCTGCCGGAAGACCTCACGGCCGGCCATGTCCGGAACGTAGCTTCCGTCGTCGACCTGTTCTTTGCTGATCCACGGGCGTTTGAGAAATGAACCGCCCTGCACCCAGAGAGCCTCGAGGAGCGACCCGTCGGTAAAGAGACGCGTCTCGAGAAGGCCTCGGCCGTTCTCGTCGTGCCCTTCGACGACGACCGCGCCCGCTCCGTCTCCGAAGAGGACGACGCGATCGCGGTAGCGGGTGTTGTACTCCCGCTCGTCGTCGGTCACCTCGCGCGACTCCTCACCGATCAGCGTCTTCCACCCTTTGTCCCATGGCATGAACGGCGTGTGGACTTCCGAGCCCACCAGAAGAACCCGTCCGTACTTGCCGCTCCGGACCAACGAGTCGACGAGGTCGAGTCCGTAGAGGAAGCCGCTGCATTGCTGTCGGATGTCGAACGTCGGGATCTCGCGCAGTCCGATCCGTTCCTGGAGAAGCGGGCCGTTTCCGGGGAAGTAGTAGTCGGGTGTCATCGTGGCGAAGACGACGGCGTCGATCGCGTCGGGCTCGAGCCCCGCGTTTTCGATCGCCGCCTTCGCGGCCGTCGCGCCGAGCTCGGAGGAACCCTGTCCCGACGAAGCGAATCGTCTCTGCTCGATGCCGGAGCGGGTTCGGATCCATTCATCCGAGGTTTCCATGATCCGGGCGAGATCGTCGTTGGTGACGACGTTGTCGGGGATGCCGATTCCACTTCCGGTGATGACGCTCCGCATCGGCCGATTATATGAGGGTGGAGAAGCAGGGGTCAGGGATCAGGGATCAGGGAAGAAGGCAGGGATCAGGGATTAGGGATCAGGGATCAGGGAAGGATCGCCACCAGCCTGCGAGACGTTTCCCATCACCGGGAGGGGTTGCAACTGGCGAGGTGCCGGCGATCTTCCAACCTCAAACCTCCAACCTTCAACCTTCAAAATTGTTATTAGAGTTTACGACTCGACCGCCGTTTTCACTGGTACAGGCTTCGCAACCGCGCAGGAGTCGAATGGGCGCGAAGATCCTCGCAATAGAAGACGACCCCCAGATTCTCGATCTCTACGTCACCTTCTTCGAACGCCGCGGCTACACGGTCCTCTGCGCCGCGAATGGGAGGAAGGCGATCGCAACACTCGAGGGTAACCGCGACGTGAAACTGATCCTCCTCGATCTCAATCTTCCCGGAATGAGTGGCGAGGAGTGGATGCGATGGTACGAGTCGAGTGGCATCCGCGCCCCGATCATCGTCGTCTCCGGCAAAGGCGACATCCTCTCTGTCGCGCGCAGTCACCCCGACGTCGCCGCTCTGACCAAACCGTTCCACATGGAAGAGCTCCAGGAGCTCGTCGAGGTCCTGCTCGAGGAGAACTGGGAGTCGGAAGTCACCGACGACGCGCAGCTGCATTGAGGAGAAGCAGGGATCAGGGGTCAGGGATCAGGGACCAGGGGTCGATCGTTCTGATCTCGCCACATCCCGCACCTCGTCATCCTGAGCAATTGACCGGCGCGTTTGCGCCGGTGAAGCGGAAATGACAGCTGTGAGTGTAGGAACAACCGCACTCGCCTACTCAAACCGACGTCATCCCGAGCGGGCGGTCGGGTGGGCAAGCGAGGGACCTTGCAGGGTGGGACATCAGGCCAAGCGAAGCGCTGCAAGTGGGTCGAAGTCCAACAATTTCGTTTCATTAGGAGCGGCCGAAGGACAGCGAAGGATCCGGGGGAAGGTCCTGAATCAACGTAGCGAGCACGGGCGAACGGTAGCTCACGAACCCCCGCCCAGAGACGATGAGTAGGCCGGTCCCCTCGAACGATGTCACGATTTGATCGTGCATCCCACGTTAGACGGGCTCGAAGCCCAGAAGAGGAGACCAGCCGTGAACCATATTGCCATTGATATCCATG